>MHFL01000027.1:16005-38605 GCA_001804165.1 Omnitrophica bacterium RIFCSPLOWO2_01_FULL_45_10
CAGGGAAACTTGAGGGTTTTGACGAGGAGCATGGAAAGATTCAGGATATGATTAAAGGGATCGAGGCTGAGTATTTCACTTTTGAATATTGCTATAAAGAACCTGCCTCCGAGAGCGAATATGAGTATAGATGGAAAAATGTTTGGGACGATCCAAAAAAGATACCTCGCGGCGTTAAAGTCGCGATAGGTAAATTTAAAAAAATTATATTGCTCCCTGCAGGCGAACTGATCGAAGAAAAATGAGATTGAATAGGAACGGCACAATCCTGATGGCGTCTTTGTGGATATTGGCGATACTCTCCATTTTGGCCGTCGGTATCGGATTTCGTGTCTCGTTGGAGCTGCGCCTATCCAGAGATAATATGGATCGGCTAAAAGCACTATATCTTGCCAAGGCGGGTGTTGTCAAGGCACAGGAGCGGCTCTTTAAAGATACAAGCAATTATGATTCCATCTATGAATGCGGTATAACGTTATCTAGTGAGGAAAAGTCAGACCCAGGGGAATTTAATGCTGTATTTAATGTATCATTAGGCGATGGGTCTTTCAGCGTAGGCTACAGCGAAAACGGGAAATCTTACATAGGTATGTCGGATGAAGAGCGAAAGATTAATATAAATAAAATAGATATAGCGAATAAAAAAATATTAGAAAATATTTTGATTAATAGCGCAAAAGAAAGACCGCTGTCAGGGCCCGAGGCATCTGAGATAGCCGCGTCAATTATTGATTGGCGGGATGAGGATGAGGAATTCTTAGACGGGGGTGCCGAAAAAGATTATTATCAATCGCTGGAGTTTCCGTATGATTGTAAAAATGGCGATTTCAGCGCGATCGAGGAACTCTTGCTTGTTAAAGGAATGACGCGCGAAATTTTTAACGATTTAAAAGATTATGTCACGGTAAATGGCGATGGGAAGGTTAATATGAATACCGCCTCTAATGAAGTTATGCATGCAGTCGCCGGGGCGATTCCGTTGATAGAAGATACGATCAACGCAATCATCGTTTTTCGGAATGGCACCGATGGTATTCTAAGCACCCAGGACGATGGAATATTTGACAGTGGTAACATGACTACTATATTATCCCTCCCCGGCATTGGGCTAACGCCAGGAGAAATAACTAAGGTCACAAACTCCTTTACAACGACGTCGAATTATTTTAGAATTGAGTCTCGAGGCGTGGTAGAAAGGGCAAAGATGAAAAAGCGAATAATCTGCGTTGCAAAAAGAGGAACCGGAGAGAATTTAAAATTAATCTCTTATCGCGAACAATAGATATTGGGAAAAGTTTCTTCGACCTCGCGAAGACAGACGTCTCTTTAGAGATCGGCAAGTCGTTTGTGAAGGTCATTGAGACGAAGAAGGCAAAAGGGAAGAGGGAGATAACCCGACTGGCCAGCGTTAAACTATCTTCAGAAAAAGATGAAGATATCTCTCAAGAAATAAGAAAACTGTTTAAGTCCCAGAAGATCGTTTCAGCAAAGGTCCGCTTGAATCTTCCGCGGCATTTGGCCACCATTAGATTTTTGAGACTTCCATCCACAAATGATGAAGAGATAAAGAAGATGCTTAAAACAGAGTCTTTAAAATACCTTCCATATGCGGAGGAAGAGATCGCATACGGCCATCGGATACTCTCAAAAGGCGACGATGGTTATTCGAATGTGCTCTTGGCGATCGCGCAAGTTACCACTTTAGATAGATTGCTCAGGCTTTTGAAAGGCGCTGACTTGAGCGCTGATTCGATTTCTATTGGCTCAGAAGGTTTATTTTTATGGTATCTTCTTAAAGCCCCGGACGAAGGCGTTCCAAAGGCCGTGATATTGGTCAATATAGATTCAGATTATATAGATATCGGCATAATAAATGATTCAACACTTGTTTTCACGAGAGGAATTCCATGCGATAATGTTAATTTGTTCAATCGAATGCAGGTCTTGGACGAGGTGAGGGTGTCGATCGCGGCATATCAGAAAGAATCGGCGGAAATAGTAGGCAAAATCATATTAACCGGAATCCGCGATAAGGTTAATACTTGCGAGGATTTATTTAAAAAGGCCATGAGGATACCGATCGAAGCGCGTGACCAGACTCAAGATACCGGTGTGGCTTGCGAGGCCGCAGGCCTAGATTCAGAATCGCCGTCATTTGCCGAATTGATAGGAAGCGCTTTATCATTCGAGAAATTGAAGGTCGATCTTTTACCATCAAATATCTCAGAAGAGATTCGCCTTAGGTCCTTGAAGAATGGTCTCGTCGTCACTTTAACGCTAACGGCACTGATAGGGGCCCTAGCATTAGCCGGAGTCATTAAGCATTTAGCCGACAAAAGGGTTTATCTGGCATATATCAATAAAGAATTAACGAGGATTGAGCCCAGGGTCAATCGCGCCAAAAAGATGATGGACGATATAAACATTGTCAAGGAAGAACTCGAGAAAAGGCCTTTAGCCATAGATATCTTAAGCGAGGTCTATAAGTTGACTCCGAACGGGATATCTTTGAATATGCTGGATTTCGAAAGGATGAAGGCGCTGGTTTTAAGAGGCCGAGCCGGCGCATTAAGTGAGATATTTAAATATATCGGTCTTTTGGAAGGCTCATCTTATTTCGAGAACGTGAGGGTGAAGTACGCGACAAAACGGGTAGTGGCGAATAGGGAAGCAGTCGATTTTGAGATAAGTTGTTCGTTATCTAAACAGTAAATAAATCATCAAGCCATATTGGCTCGAAACGAAAAGAGGCAGAGCAGGATGTTCATACAGAATCTATCAAAACGTGAAAGGCGAATAGCGTTAACGACGATTGTTATCGCGGTGGTCGCGTTAACGCATAACTTTATTCTGGAGCCGATACGTGAACGTTGGATGCGTTTTGATGAAGAGATAGACTCAAAAGTTAATAGATTAAGAAAGAACACGGAAATAGTGTCGATATATAACCTGTTGGAGACAAGATACGAGAAATTATCCAAATATGCCAAATCTACAAAGAAAGAAGAAGAGGAGGTGGCGGCAATATTAAGCGAGATCGAGGCGATTTCCCGAACCAACTCCGCCGCAATAGAAAACATAAAACCTCTGGGCGTAAAAAATAGGGGAACGTATAAAGAGGTCCTGATAGAAGCGTCTTTAGATGCCCAGATAAGCCAGTTATCGAAGTTTTTATATGATTTGGAAAATTCACAAAATATGATAGTAAAGGTAAAACGTTTCACCTTATTCAGTAAGGCCAACCAGCCAAATATCCTCAAGTGTACATTGCTCGTCAGTAAATTGTTAATCGATTAACCATAATCTAATACCACAAGCTTTCATAACCCATTGTGCTATAGTGCGAAGCGAAGCGAAGCCTGCCCGAATGGGATTGACAAATGAAAAATATGTGATATACTCTCTGAGTAGAGAGTATTAATTAACTATCTAATCAGAGAGTACGCACGCGCAATGGAATTTTACCTAGTAAAAGACTTATCTCGCCTTTCAGGCATCTCTATTTACACGCTAAAATATTATTTGAAGTTGGGGCTTTTAAGAGAGACGGGTAGAAGTCCTGAAACCAATTTCAGGTATTTTGACAACAGCACCCTCGATAGATTGAAAAAGATAATAGAGTTTCGGCGTAACGATATATCTTTGGATAAGATACGCCAACTCATGGACGAAGGAAAGAATAGATGAGTTATTATGAGGAGATAGGATTGAAGACGGAACCTTTTTCTTCGAGTCCTGATCCCGCATTTTTTTACCGTTCGTCCGCCCATAACACGGCGCTTCAGAGGTTAGAGATCGCCATCAGGTTGAAGCGGGGTTTAAGCCTCGTATTGGGAGACGTCGGAACGGGGAAGACCACAATGCTTAGGACGCTCGTTCAGAGTTTCGCGGATGATGATAAATTCACGTTTCATATGATACTTGACCCGTCTTACAAATCGGAATTCCAATTCCTCTCGAGCCTCGTCAAGATGTTCGGCGTGAAGCCGGATTCAAGATCCACTTTAAATTATAAAGACGAGATACAAAAATATTTGTTCAAAAAAGGGGTGGATGAGGACAAGACGGTCGTGCTTTTGATAGATGAAGGCCAGAAACTCTCCACGCCGTTCCTCGAGATTTTGAGAACCCTCTTAAATTACGAAACAAACGAGTATAAACTTCTTCAACTTGTGATAATCGCGCAGATGGAACTCCTGCCGCGCGTGAAGCGGCTCAAGAACTTTTACGACAGGATAATGCTGAAGTACATCATAAATCCCCTCGATGAAAGAGATACAAAAGAGATGATAGCATTTCGACTCATGTCCGCCGGGCTCGACAGCTCCAGGCGCCTCTTTACAGATGGCGCCTTAAGGGTAATATTCGAATATTCTCAAGGATATCCCCGCAAGATTTCCATCCTATGTCACGATAGCCTGGAAATGCTCGTCATGAACGGCGACTCGATGGTGGATGAGGGTATAGTTAGCGCCTGTATAAAGCGAGAGATAATTTAAATGCACAAAGACACGTCGCCGGAGGAGAGGCTCTTAGCCCTGATAAAGGGAAGACATAAAAAGCCCAAAGATAAGGGCATAAGAGATACGGCTCTGGATGAGAGCCGCCAAAATGCGAATGAAATGCCCGAAGCGACCCAGCCGGAGCCAAAGAGAGCCGGTAGCAAATCTTACATTTTAGAGATACTCAGATTTCCATTATTCAAGAAGAGGCTCTTTGACCCCGTCGTTTTAAGGATTATCAATAAGTATTTGGCAATTATTTTTATACTTTCAATTGGATATTTATTTTTTGCTCTTCTCTTTATAAAACCCAATAAAAATTTTCAACTTCTCATATCCCAAATGCCACGCCAAAAGTCGACCTTAAGAGAAGCCGAAGAGGTCGTTCTGGACACGAAGGATTACGCGTCATATTCGTCAGAGATAAGCGGCAAGAGATTATTCAGCCCTACTATAGAAGAAAACATCACCGCCTCACCTAAGGGGACTCAAACCCCCGAAGAGGACATGTCGGGCAATCTCATCTTGGTAGGCATAATACAGGGAGATAATCCTCAGGCCGTCATAGAGGATAAGAAAAGCCAGAAGACATACTACTTGAGCGTGAACCAGTCTTTTAACGGGTTCACGATAGAGGAGATTACCGCAGGCAAAGTCATATTGGACTATGGCGGTAGAAAGATAACGCTCGTATTATGAGTATGAACAAAAGAGGTGAGAGATGAAGAGAATCCATTCTTTAATGTTTATCGCAATTTTCTTTCTTTGCATTGCCGTAACCTTTGTATTTGCCGAAGAGGCCCTTATTACGAATATCGAACAGCCGGCAGGCCTTGAAGAGAATAAGATATCCTTAGATCTAAAAGGCATGGATGTGGTAGAGGTCGTAAAGATGCTCGCCACGAAAGGAAACCTGAACGTCGTTATCTCCAGCGACGTGAAGGGCCGCGTCACGATATTTTTGAAGAGCGTCGATATCATGGATGCCTTCGAGATAATCCTCATCGCTAATAACCTTGCATACGATAAGCGCGGCGACATCATCTACGTGATGAGCCAAAGGGATTATGAGGCGATATACGGAGAGAGGTATGCCGAGAAGAAGGCAGCGAAGATATTTCAACTTAAATATGCCAAGGCGAGCGAAGTCTCGAAGGCGCTGAACCAGATAAAGACGAGAATAGGAAAAGTCATAGTGGATGAGGGCTCAAACACGATTGTAGCCATTGATAACCCCGGGGCCTTAGAGCAGATAACCGATACGGTCGATAAGTTGGATGTGCGCACTGTAACCAAGATATTCGAACTTAAATACGCCAAGGCAGCCGATTTGAAGACGAAGATCTCTGAGGTGCTGACCAAAGGTGTAGGCGCCGTTCAGATGGACGAAAGGACGAACAAGATTATCGTCATGGACCTGGAGAAAAGGATGCCTGAGATAAGCCAGATGGTGAAGGCCTTTGATGATAAATTACAACAGGTTCTCATAGAAGCGAAGATAATTCAGATAACGTTGGACGATAAATATAAACTGGGGGTTGACTGGGAGCAGGTTCTTCACAAACTGGAGAAGGAGATCAGTATAAAAAGCACATTCGAACTTGCTGCGAAGAATGCGTTTACGCCCGGAGCGCAGGTCGTGATAGGCACGCTCGGCTCCGCTACAGATTACGCCGCGATGGTGCAGGCATTGAAAACCATTGGAGATACAAATCTTCTCTCGAGCCCGAGGATAACGGCGTTGAACAATCAAGAAGCGAAGATACTGGTAGGCACATCCCAGCCCTACGCCAGCAACACCGTAACCCAGGGCACATCTACCACGACGACCGCGACATCTCTTAATTTTATAGATGTGGGAGTGAAACTTTATGTCACTCCAACGATCAATAAGGATAACTTCGTCACTATGAAGATAAAACCGGAGGTGAGCTCCGTATCCGGCACTTATACGTATGGTAGTCCATCGACAACGGTTCCGATAGTATCAACGACACAGGCCGAAACGAGCGTTACAGTAAAAGACGGGATAACGATAATCATAGCCGGATTGATAAAAGACGAAAGGACAAGCACGGTTGATAAGGTTCCGATACTAGGTGATATACCTATAATAGGGCATGCATTCAGAAAGACGGACAAGGAGATAAAGAAACAGGAATTGGTGGTATTTTTAACCCCTCACGTCGTAAGCGGCGAAAGCGATTATCTGGAACAACCCCAAACAGCGCCGATAGGAGAGAGACAATTCACCGTGCCAGAGACCCTCGTATTCGAAAGAAGAAAACGAGAGGATATGAAACCGGGCTACTTTAAGCAAAAGAGGAGAAAGATGTTCGAGAAGGCGCCAAAAGAAGAGGAAATACAAAAGAAGGGAGCATTGGTGAAGACAGTCATTCCTGCAACGCCGGCGGAATATTACTATGTTATAAAAGAAAGAATAGTTGAAAATATAGAATTCCCGAAGGGCGCTAAAGCCGCTCCCCTTAAGGGAGAGGTGAGAATAGCGTTCTCTTTGTCTAGATCCGGAGAGTTGGTGGATTCGCCTGAGATTCTTGGCTCTTCCAATAATGATTTGGACTTACCATCCATAAACGCCGTAAAAAAAGCGAGCCCTTTCCCTGAATTTCCGGAATCTATCGGACAGGACGAAAAACGCTTTATAGTTAATTTAATTTTCGAGTAGACAGCCTCTCTTGAAAGGAGGGAGAAAAGTGCAAAAAAATCTAAACATTTTCCTAACCATTTTTTTCGTAACGAGCATAGTCCTTTTGTGCACGTCCCTGGTATTATATACATTAAAGGAGAACGAGGAAGAAAAAAAGATAGCCCTTCAGAAAACTCTCGACGAAGTTATTAAGGCCAAAGAGTCGCTCGAAGGCAAATCAAAAAATTTAGAGGTCGCGAGCGCGGAATTAAAAGCGACCATCAAGTCTCATGAAGACAGGATAAGCGCATTGGCTCGGTCCCAAGAAGAAGAGCGGGCAAAATCCGATGACTATCTTGCCAAGATGAAGCAGGGCGAGATGGAGATAAAAACTTTAAAATCGAGACTTGAGGAAGAGGGTTTAGAAAAAGAAGAATTGTTAAAACGTCTCAATGCAGTGAATGAGGAGCGCCTCAACCTTAAATTTCACCTGGAAACATTGCTCAAGACAAAGGAGGAACTGGAGAAGAAGGCGAAAGAACTCGCCGAAAAGGAAGATATCTCATTAGGCACAATCGTCATCAAACAACCCCCGAAGTAGGTAACGTTTAAATGGTACCTACGCCGTGGATAACTATATTACGAGTTTATCTATTTCGATTATGGGATTAGCGCGGGATAATCGGTTTTTAGGTAATGATTGTAGCTGGAGTACGGATATTCCTCTGGGGAATTTAGGCTTAATTAAACGAATTGATGAACTCTTCGGTAAGAAATTGCAGAAATAGAAGGACTATCTTGAATCTGATAGAAATATATATTTTTGTATATCCAACCTATATATTTATACGCTTCATCATTTGGGTGGTGAGGACGATAGCAAAGTAAATAGAATGAAGAAAAAAATTCTGCTCGTAGACGATGAACCGGATATTTTAGAATTTTTTAGAAAAATGTGCGCCGATGTCGGATATGAGATTGCCACAGCCCAGAATGGGCTAGATGCCCTTCTTATGATGCTCACGAATGATTATGACGTTATGATGACCAACATAAAGATGCCGAAAATAAATGGTCTGGAGTTGCTGCAAATGGCGAAAGAGATAAAAAGCGACTTAAAAGTTATAGTGTGTACAGGGTGCCACGACCTCCAGGACGAGGCTATTAAATATGGCGCCTATGCGTATTTCAAAAAGCCGATTATTATAGACACAATTAAAGATTGTCTTCAGGGCCTTAACAGTACGGAGAAATGAGTAGTAGTAGCGCACCTTTAAAGGTGCGCTACTATTGTGGATAACTTCAATAGTTTAGATGGTCGATTGCCAGCGCGCTTTTATTATTACCGAAATACCAATGATAGCTTGAATGAGGGTAGTCCCCCAGTGAACCAACCAGCTTTTTACGAAGAGGGTTGTTATGTATATATTCTATTTTTTGCATCAGCATTGCCGCGTCTCTTATTCCCTCATCATAAAAACGTTTTTGCCAAATCTTACCGTTTTTATCTCTTATCTTATTAATTTTTCTAGAGAAGCTTCCTTTTATCATCTGCATGATATATGAAAGATTGTATTTTCCAACCGGCTGAATGATAAAATGAACATGATCTGGCATCACGCAGTAAGCAAATATTTTATAGTCCAGCAGCAGTTTGAAATATTCCATGGTAATCAACATAATATCGCACATCTTCGCATTAAGAAAAATAGGTTCTCTTTCGTAAGTAATGCTGGTTACGAAATATGGGTAGCCTTTTTCAAAGTATCTTCTCATATATGCCATAAAATATCTCCATAGTATCATAGTAGCGCACCCTTAAGGGTGCGCTACTATGTGGATAACTTAAGCATGGGCTACATAGTTTCTAACCTGGTTAGATTTGTCAGGTTACGACCAGAGGTTGCGGTCGAGGCTCCTGTATGAGATCGCTTCGGAGATGTGATGGGATTCGATAGTCTCTTTAGAGTCCAGGTCCGTTATCGTCCGCGCGACCTTGAGAATCTTGTCGTAGGCCCTTGCTGAAATCCCAAGTTCGAGGATAGCCAACTTTAGTAACTCCTCGCCCTCCTTATCCAGGACGCAATATTTTTCCAACTCCTTCGACTCTAAATGAGCGTTGAAATGTATGCCTTCTCTTTTATATCTCTCCTTCTGTCTCTCGCGTGCCATATTAACGCGTTTACGTATCTCCTCCGATGGTTCGCCGCGCCGCCTTGCTGTCAGGTTCTCGACATTGAGTCTCGGGACGTCAAGGTGGATGTCGATCCTGTCGAGCAAAGGGCCCGATATCTTGGAAAGATATGTCTGTATCTGAAACGGCGTACAGTGGCATTGTCTCTTCGGGTCCGTGAAATATCCGCACGGGCAAGGGTTCATGGCGGCGACGAGCATGAATTTAGACGGATATGTCAGTCTGTTCGCGACTCTCGCTATTGTGATTGAGCCTTCTTCTATCGGCTGTCTCATGACTTCCAAAACGTTTCTTTTAAATTCGGGAAGTTCGTCTAAAAACAAAACGCCGTTATGCGCCAGACTTATCTCCCCCGGAGAAGGATTCGTGCCTCCGCCGACCAAAGCGGCGTCAGAAATGGTATGGTGCGGCGACCTAAAGGGCCGAGTCGCGATAAGCCCTTTGTTCGGCGAAAGCAGTCCCGCGACACTGTGAATCTTCGTCGTTTCAAGACTTTCCTCGAGTGTCATCTCGGAAAGTACAGTGGGAAGACGCTTTGCCAACATGCTTTTGCCGGAACCGGGAGGCCCGATCAAAAGGACGTTGTGGCCGCCTGAGGCGGCAATCTCCAAACCGCGCTTAACATGCTCCTGTCCTTTTACATCGTTAAAATCTATCCTGTAAATTGACCTTTTTTTGAATGTCTCTTTAAGAGAAGAACGCTCTATCTGTAATTGTTTCTTTTTATTTATAAAATCAACGACCTCCCTTAAGGTTTCCGCTGGATATATCTCTATTCTTTCAGCCACGGATGCCTCTTTCGAGTTTTCTTTCGGAAGGACGAACTTCGCTTTGTTCATATTTCTTAATCCAAGCGCTATCGGCAATGCCCCTTTGATCGGTTTCAGTTTTCCGTCGAGCGAGAGTTCACCCAAGAAGACAGTATCGTGTAGGTCGGGATAATCGAGCACACCCTCGAACGACAATATCGAAAGCGCGATGGGAAGATCAAACGACGCGCCTTCCTTTTTGATGTCTGCCGGAGCCAAATTTATCGTTATCTTCTTTGACGGAAATGAGTAATCGGAATTCTTTATCGCGGACTTTATCCTATCTCGAGACTCCTTTATGGCCGCGTCGGGTAAGCCGACAATATTGAAGCCAGGCAAACCGCCTCCTATATCAGTCTCTACTGTAACTTCATACGCGTCTACGCCTATTACACTGCTTGAATATATCTTTGACACCATTGTTATTCTCCTTATCAGTAACCGTCATTCTCCACCACGTTTTCTATCAAGTCTATATATTCAACGCCATAATCGCTATTCAATTTGACAGATACTACATCTACTCGCCAATTTGAGTGAATTAAGTCGCGCATTTTCAAGTATAAAAGCGCCGTCTTGATAATATGTCTTTGTTTGAGAGGCGTCACAGAGATAAACGGCGGGCCGAGAGAAGATGTTGAGCGGGTCTTTATTTCGACGAACACCACTACGCCTTTAATCTTGCCAACCACGTCTACCTCGCCAAAGAGATTACGATAATTGATTTCCAATATCTTATAACCCCTTTCGATTAAGAATTCCAAGGCCAGCCTCTCACCCAGTCTACCCAATCCGATCTTCTCTCGACCCATAAGTCATGCCCCGTATGACTCTAAGACGATTCGCTCGATCTCGTCTCTCGCCTCACGTTTTAGAACCGCGACAGTGTTATACCACTTTCCATCCTTACCCAATTCTCTTGGCATGCTGACGAATAGGCCCTCCTTGCCCTCAATTACTCGTAGACCGTTTATTACTAAAGAATCGAGTATTGAGATATCGCAGAATGCCTTTGTCGGCCCATCGCCATCTAACTTGTGCAATCTCGAGACGGCGACTTTCAATTCATCCTTTACCATGCTTCTCACCTCCTTTCGCATATTACTTGAACCTATATATAAGACGTAAAAAGGACCTAATTTATTGCAACTATTTTTTGAAAATTATTGTCCGTTATTTTTGGTTAAGATTTAAAAAAGGTTAATTATATCTATTGACATATTACGGATTATACTATATACTTACATGTGAGCATAGGAAGGCTATTTTTTTTGCCTGTGTAAGTAAAATGTTTTAAAAAGTCTTTAGAGGTGCCAAATGAGAGAAGTCCAATTTAAAGAACTATGCTCTAGAAATACAAGGAAGAAGGACATCTTCCTTAAGGATGTCTTTGAGAAGGATGGCATAATGACAAAGACGGAGAGGAGATGCCTATATTTCTTGAAAGAAGCGATACATCTCGAGAAGCCGGAAGACCTTCAGAAATGGCTCGATTCTCAAAGCCCCTCGAAGAATCCCGCGAAAAGAAATTTTCACATCCTTAAGGAGCACAATGATTCCATCGGCGAAGATAAGATAATATGTAAGATTGCCGGCACGTTCTACGCGGTGGTCACGAAAACCATTTACGTAATATACTTTTTGCATTATTTCAAGACGCAGTTCATAAAACTTTCAATAGCAAAATAAGGAGGGATTATGCCGTACCCTACGACGAGAAGGCTCTACCATATATTTGGTAGGAAGGTGTCGAAATATTTTGTTTGCAGGAAGGCAAAAAAGATGTATAATGAAATCAATCGGGATATGGCCGCGTTAGAATCGAGATACTTAAAATCCAGATTAAATCACGCCTAAAATTTCGTGACCCGTAACCGGTAACTCGTAATTAGTAACTAAAAAATTACGGGTTACCGGTTGTGAGTCACGGGTTCCGATGCAACCTCATCTCATACCTTTTCAATCTCCGCGCCTTGACAACCCGCTAATTTTGTGATATATTTTCATTTCCATCTAAAAGGGCTAAATATATGGATATAGTAGGGCTTATTAAGGGTTTAAATTGGATAGACCTTTTAATTGTAATTATCGTAGTACGAATAAGTTACATCGCTTTTCAGGATGGGCTAAGCCATGAAATATTTCCTCTCTTCGGCAGTGTTATCATGGCAGTTTTGGGACTGCATTATTATAATAAAATCGCGTTGTTTTTTTCAGAAAATCTGGTTAAAGCGCCGATTGAGATTTTGAACTTTTTGACTTTTCTTGTCATAATTACGGCCGCTGGGTTCCTGTTTAAATTGGTCAGGATACTTCTGGATAAGATTGTCAAGGTTGAATGGCATCCATTGATTGAAAAATTTGGCGGCCTCATTGCGGGCATTTGCCGCGGGGCAATCGCCTCCAGCCTTATCTTAATAATTTTGGGCCTTGTGCCGCTCAAATATTTTCAATATTCTATAAGAGATAGATCGCTTATGGGGATGACATTCTTAAGGATAGCGCCTCGGATATATGAGAAGGCCTCCGGGTTTATTCCTACCTTGAAGATGGAAGGCGCCCCTGTAGATAGAGAAGAAATCGTGAAAAAACTGGCTTCGGATAAATCGCTCGAAAGTAAATCCAAAAAAGAGAAGAAGCCCACGAGATGGGAGAAATGGGATGAGGAGGTTGGGAAATAATGAGATTAATAGATATATATGATTTTGTCATTAAAAAAGGGATTGCCAAGGACCCCCGCACTAAAAAGGAGATAGATGAGGAACTAAATAAGGCGAGGCGCGAGTTTCGGAATTTAAGAGGCCCCGACAAAAAATATTACGACAAGGATAGATTAGAAAATCCCTACGCGGACACCAGGATTCTTTATGGAAATCCCGACGAAGACATCAAGACGATGATGATAGGCGTGGATATGGAAGTGCCTGAAGTTTTGGCGGCGGACCGGCTGAACGAAAGGGGCGAATCCATCGATCTCGTCATGGCCCACCACCCGGAAGGCGCCGCCTGGGCAAGATTTTATGATGTCATGCGCCTGCAGGTGGCGATGCTGAGGAAATTCGGGATCCCGCCTGAAATAGGGAAAGCGCTTCTTGAGGACCGTATCGGCGAAGTCGAGAGGGCAGTCTCGCCCGCTAATCACATGAGGGCCGTTGATGTCGCAAGGCTCTTGGACATGCCCTTCATGTGCGTCCATACGCCGGCCGACAACCACGTCGCGGATTATTTGCAAAAGATTTTTGACAGAAAGAGGCCCGAAAACCTCTCTCGCGTTCTTAATATTTTGAAGAATATACCTGAATACCAGGACGGAATTAAGAAGAATACCGGGCCGAGGATTCTGATAGGGAAGCCGGATAAGAAGGCAGGCAGGATATTCGTAGACATGACCGGAGGGACGGAAGGGCCGAAGAAGATATTCGCGAGATTATCCCAGGCGGGCGTAGGGACAATAGTTTCGATGCATTTGAGCGAGGAGCATTACAAGAACGCCAAAGATGAGCATATAAATATAATTATCGCGGGACACATAGCGAGCGACACGCTCGGCATCAATCTGCTGTTAGATGAACTCCAGAAGCAGGAAAAATTCAGGATAATACCTTGTTCGGGTTTTGTGAGAGTGAGAAGGTAAGTGCCCATACCGCAAGAGACGATAGACGAGATTCAGGCGAAGATAGATATAGTAGATGTCATCTCCGGCCGCATACCGTTGAAGAAGATCGGCAGAAGCTTTAAGGCGCTCTGCCCGTTTCATCATGAGAAGACCCCTTCTTTCATAGTAAGCCCCGATAAACAGATATATCACTGTTTCGGCTGCGGCGCCGGAGGAAACGCGTTCTCATTTTTAATGAAGTACGACAACCTGGAATTTCCGGAAGCGGTCGAGCAATTGGCCGAGAAGGCAGGGGTAACTCTGCCGCGCCACGCTTCGGCTAAAGATGAGAGTTCTTTGTCCAATCAACTTTACAAGATTAATGAGTTGGCCTGCGGTTTTTTTCAGCAAACTTTAGCGAACAATAGTTCGGCAAGAGAATACCTGATATCGCGAGGCATGGGCGATGAAACGCTCAAGAATTTTAGAATAGGATATGCGCCGAACGCATGGGACGCGCTTTTAAGTTTCTTCAAGAATAAGGGCTTCAGCGGAGCCGTATTGGAAAAGGCGGGCCTTGTCATAGCAAACGATAAAGGCGGCTGGTACGATAGGTTCAGGAACAGGATAATCTTTCCGATAAGCGATTTGAAGCAGAGGATATTGGGTTTTGGAGGCCGTGTCCTCGATGTGAGTCTACCTAAATATATAAATTCGCCCGAGACGCATATATATAGTAAAGGGAAAAATCTGTATGGATTGAACTTCAGCAAGGAATATATAAGAAAATCGGGCTTTTGCCTCATAGTAGAAGGTTACCTGGACTACGTAATACCTTATCAGGCCGGGATAAGGAGCTTGATCGCGACTCTCGGAACCGCCCTGACAGTCGAGCAGGTGAAGTTGCTCAAAAGATTCACCCAGACCGTCATAACGGTCTACGACCCGGATGAGGCGGGCGAGGCGGCGAGCTTTAAAGCGCTGGACTTATTTCTAGACGAAGGTGTGAACATATATATTGCGGAACTCACCGCCGGATACGACCCGGACAGTTACATACGTAAATTCGGCGCGGAGGAATTTAAAGACCTCATAAAAAAATCAAAGAATCTATTCGATTACAAGCTCGAAAAGCTGGAGAGAAGATTCGATATAACGAGCGCCAATGGGAAGACGCGAATAGCGGGCGAGATGCTGCCAACGATCGCCAGGATAAAGAACGCCGTATTAAAGTCCAATCTCGTCAAACGACTTAGTGAGCGGCTCTCTGTTGATGAAGAGTCCGTCAGGGAAGAGATGAGAAAAGTCAAATTGGATTATGGCGAAAGCCGCTATCTTGTGAAGATCGGCTCTTCGGGAAAAAACGTGGTGAGCGCGGAGAAGATGCTATTGGCGCTTTTGATCGAATCAGGAGATTATGTCGAAAAGATAAAGCAGGCGTTATCCTTGGAAGAATTCAAGGCCTCCTCTATAAGGGATATCGTGAAGGCGGTCTTTGACCTTCGCGAAAAAGGAAAAGAGTTAAGCGTGTCGAGTCTAATAAATTATCTCGGCAATAGACCGGAAGAGGCCGTGTTAATATCTGAGGCGGTAAGTATTCTTGAGACGGTTACGGATAGAAAGAAAGTTATCGATGACTGCATCATGAGGATAAAAAAAGATAACTTGAATGACCAGTTGGGCCGGCTTAAGGAAGCTATTAAGGCGGCGCATGAACAAAAAGATGAGAATGGCGTTAACTCTCTTATAAATCAATACGATACGCTGCTGAGGGGCGCGCGACATTAAGAAATGAAAAAGACGAAGAAGAAAAAAACTTTAAGGCGGGCAATAAAGGCGCGGAAAAGAAAGAGCATTTTCTTTAGGAAGCGTTTCTTTAAAAAACGACCTCCAAAGGCGCAACTAAATTTAAAAGAGAATTCAGCGGCAAAAGGGCTTAAGGAACGTTTTAACAATAAGACCTCTTCTTTTAAAGAATTGTCCGAATTGATAGCGCGGGGCAAGGAGAAGGGGCATCTCACGTTTGACGAGGTAAATAACCTCCTTCCGGTCGATATCGTTTCCTCCGAAGAGATAGACGAAATACTCGGCATACTAGGCGATGAGAATATAAAGTTGGTCGACAGCGAAGAGGAACTGACGGCGAAAGAAACTCTTGAGGAAACTGTAACAGAGAAGAAAGAAGAACCGAAGGAAGAGATCTCAAAACTCGTCCAGATAGACGACCCGGTCAAGATGTACTTGAGGCAAATGGGTCAGATTCCGCTTTTGACGAGAGAGCAGGAATTAGAGATAGCCGAGCGCATAAAGGAAACGGAGTACAAGTTCAGGGACGCCGTTAATTACCTGAAACTTTCAAAATCGAAGGCGCTCGAGATATTGAATAATATTTTGAAAAATGAACTGAACGCCGAAGAGTATCTGAAGATTGATATCAGCCTAAGCCAAGTGAGATTTAAAAATCGATTAACGCGCTTAAGGAACTCCTTACGCAAGGCGAGGACCAAATCAGGCATAGCGAAAGTGATAAAAGAGGTGAATCTGGCCATATCCGTTATCGAAGAGACAGCGAAAAAGGGCGAGGAATATTTAACCGAATATTCCAGGATAGAAAATAGACTGGCAAGACTGAAAAAGAAGGAGCGCCTGGAAAGAAAAAATTCGCTAAAGGAAAAAAGGAGGATTGAACAAGAATTCGGAGAGCCGATCAATGCTATAAGGGAACATTATAAGGCGATAAAATCATCCGAGGCAAAGTTCACCAAAGCAAAGAAGGAACTCATCGCCGCGAATTTGCGGCTCGTCGTGAGCATTGCCAAAAAATATACCAACCGCGGGCTATCTTTTCTCGATCTCATTCAAGAAGGGAACATCGGCCTGATGAAGGCAGTTGAGAAGTTCGAATATAAACGCGGATACAAATTCTCGACTTACGCGACATGGTGGATTCGTCAGGCGATAACGCGCTCCATCGCTGACCAGTCGAGAACCATCAGGATACCGGTCCACATGACCGAGACGATCAATAAGTTGATAAAGGTATCCCGGGTGCTCGTCCAGCAGAACGGTAAGGAACCGACGCCTGAAGAGATAGCCCATAAGATGAGAATGCCCGTGGATAAGGTGAGGGGGATATTGAAGATCGCCCAGGAGCCGATATCGCTCCAGACGCCGATAGGGGATGAAGGCGATACGCATTTCGGCGACTTCATAGAAGATAAACGCGCCGTATCGCCGGCTAATGCCACGGCCTACTCGATGTTAAAGGAGCAGTTAGACGATGTCCTCTGCACGCTTACGGAGCGCGAGAAAAAGGTCCTGCGCCTGCGCTTTGGCATAGGCGACGGATATTCTAGGACGCTCGAAGAAGTAGGGGCCGTATTCAAAGTAACGAGAGAGCGCGTGAGACAAATAGAGGCGAAGGCGCTGAGGAAGTTGAGACATCCTACCAGGGCGAGGAGATTAAAGAATTTCCTCGCAATGGCTGTGGCCGAATAACAAGCCGAATAAAAAGTTTTGACAAGGATGAGTTCGATATGTTATACTTTAGCACTTTAAAAGGCACGGTATGAAGACATACATAGCGAAACAGAAAGACATACACAGGGCATGGTACGTAGTCGATGCCAAGGACAAGATACTGGGTCGGCTCGCGACCAAGGTTGCCACTTTATTGATGGGCAAGGGCAAGGCGATTTATTCTCCTCATCAGGATGTCGGCGATGAGGTTATCGTCATTAATGCTCGAAATATAAAGACCACCGGCAAAAAGTTGAGCCAAAAGGAATATAAGAGATATTCGGCATATCCCGGCGGGCTAAAGATAGAGACGCTTGAAACCGTCCTAAAGAAAAAGCCGGAATATGTCATAAGGCACGCTGTTAAGGGCATGTTGCCTAAGAGCAAACTGGGCGATAAACTTTTGAAGAAACTTAAAGTATATCCGGATGGAACACACCCTCATAGCGCCCAGAAGCCGAAGGAATTAGTGGTATAAAAAGGAAATTATTATGGCAGAGATAATTCAATATTTCGCTACTGGAAGGCGAAAAAATTCGATAGCGCGGGTTAGACTGCTCTCAGGTACCGGTAAGATAGTGGTAAATTCGCGGACCTTCGAGAATTATTTTTCGAGAGAGACCTATCGCCTCATAATAATGCAGCCTCTTGAACATGTGAAACTTCAATCGAATCTCGACATCTACGCGAACGTCGAGGGCGGTGGTAACGGTGGCCAGGCGGGCGCTGTGCAGTTGGGCATAGCGAGGGCCATCGTCAAGATGGACGAGGGTTTGAGGCAGACCCTGAAGAAGGCCGGGTTCCTGACGCGCGATCCAAGGATGCGCGAACGTAAGAAATACGGCAGGAAAAGGGCCAGGAGGAAATTCCAATACAGTAAGAGGTAATCCTAAAATTTAGGAATTACGATTTCCGACGGAAATTCGAAAAACCTATCTGGTCAACTCCGACGATATTTTTGTTGACAGGGTAGGTTTTTTAATTTATGATTAAGTGTGTTTATCGTCGAGGAAGAGATAAATCTATCGGTCATTGCGAGGCACGCAGTGCCGAAGCAATCTAAAAGAGAGATTGCTTCGTCGCCTTCGGCTCCTCGCAATGACGGATGTCACTATTAGAGGTGAAGACATGTTTAAAGTTGGCATAATAGGCGCAACGGGTTATACGGGAGAAGAAATAATCAAAATTCTGTCGACCCATAGCAGGATAAAGATAACACACCTGTCCGCCGTTTTAGATAAAGAAGAGCCGATCTCAAATATCTTTCCTTCCCTCAAGGGAAGGGTAGACGTGATTTGCGAGAAACCGGACGCGGAAAAAGCGAAAGATGAAGTCGATATAATATTCCTAGCGCTTCCGCATAGGGTTTCAATGGAATTCGCGCCGACATTTTTAAGGGCAAAGAAAAAAGTCGTAGATTTAAGCGCGGATTATAGACTTTCTCCTGACGCCTATAAAGTATGGTACGGTATTGAGCATAAGGACAAAGGTAATATTCAGGAGGCGGTCTATGGCCTGTCTGAGATATACCGCGATGAGATTAAAAATGCGTCATTGATCGCTAATCCCGGCTGCTACCCCACGAGCGTCGTGCTTGCGCTTGCTCCGCTCATCAGGGAGATGGCCGTAGAAAGGGAGTGCATAATCGCCGACTCAAAAAGCGGAGTGACAGGCGCGGGAAGGAGGCCTGACCTCGCGCTCTCTTTCGGAGAGGTCAACGAAAACATGAAGGCGTATAAGATAAATGAGCACCAGCACAAGCCGGAGATAAATAAGATTTTGTCTTCCCTGGCGGGAGAGGAAACGGATGTGATATTTACACCGCACCTTGTCCCGATGAATAGAGGCATATTATCAACGATATATGTGAGGTTGAAGAAGAAGTTGGAGTTAAAGGCCGCGTTGAATTTGTATAAAAATTTCTATTCAGGAAGGCCCTTCGTTCGGATCTATGATGAAGGCAAATTTCCCCAAATACGGAATGTTGTTGGGACGAATTTTTGCGATATAGGCATAAAGATAACAGGCGGTGCGTGTGTTCTGGTTTCCTGCATCGATAATCTACTGAAGGGCGCGGCGGGCCAGGCGGTCCAGAACATGAATATAATGTGCGGATTTGATGAGACGGAAGGGCTGATTTAAATTTTTATGATTATTATAAAAGGCGGAGTTACGGCGGCTTTAGGATTTCAGGCGAACGGCATAGCGGCCGGCATAAAGAAATCCGGCAGGAAGGATTTGGGCCTTCTATATTCCGAGGTTCCGGCCGCCGCTAGCGGCGCGTTCACTACTAATAGATTCCAGGCATCGCCTATCAAGATAAGCAAGGCGCATTTAAAGAATCGGCTGCACCAGGCGATCGTCGTGAATAGCGGAAACGCGAATTGCGCGAACGGTAAAATTGGCGACAGGGACGCTCTTTTAGTCGCGGAGTTCATAGCTAAAAATCTTGAGATTCACAAAGGAAACGTCCTCGTTGCTTCAACCGGCATAATAGGAAAATATCTCGATACCGAGAAGATAAGAAAAAATATTCCTAAGCTTGTTAAGGGTTTATCGAAAAGAGGAGGCGTTTTATTTTCCGACGCCATCCTCACGACCGATACAAAAAGAAAAGAATTCGCGGTGAAGGTAAAACTGAGGTCCCATTCCGCCGCGATAGGCGGCGCGTGCAAGGGTGTAGGAATGATATATCCGAATATCAAAACGGAACGACACGCCACGATGCTCTGTTTTATTACGACAGACGCGGCCATTTCAAAAAGGATGCTTGAAGAGGCTATTTTTGAGGCGGCTCAAGGATCTTTTAACATGATATCTGTGGACGGCGATATGTCCACTAACGACGCATTTTTTATTTTGGCTAACGGCCTCGCCGGTAATAAAACTATTTTCTCGAAAAACGGTGATTATCACAAATTTTTAGAAGCTCTGAAGTTCACGGCAAAGGAACTGGCCAAGATGATGGTCAAAGACGGAGAAGGCGCCACGAAATTCGTGGAGATAAAAGTCGCGGGCGCTGAAAGCGATGACGACGCGAAAGCGATAGCGAGAATGATTTCCCGCTCTACGCTCTTAAAATGCGCTATATTCGGCTCCGATCCCAATTGGGGCAGGATCGCCGCGGCCTGCGGCGCAAGCGGAGTTGGTTTTGATTCAAGCAAAATTGACATATATTTGGGCGATGTAAAAGTAATGTCAGGCGGAATGAGTGTCAAAGGGTACGATGAGGGAAGAGTGAAGTCGGTTTTTAAAAAAGATAATATTCATATAAAAGTAGATTTAAAGAGCGGCTCGCATAGCGCCACTGCATGGACCTGCGACCTGTCGAAGAAGTACGTGGACATAAACGCGGAGTATCCAACTTGAAGGAAGCGATTAAGAAAAGCGACGTTTTGATAGAGGCGCTGCCTTACATAAGGAAGTTTTTTGAAAAGGTGATAGTGATAAAGTATGGCGGCTCCGCGGTTGACGAAAGAGGCATGGACAGGGCAATCTTAGAGGACATAATGTTCATGAACTATGCCGGCATGAATCCGGTAGTCGTCCATGGAGGGGGCCCTCTCATCTCGAAGATGATGCGGAAGGCGGAATTAGAACCGAAATTCATTAATGGCAGGAGAGTTACCGATACTCACACGATCCATATAATTGATAGGGCCCTTCACGCGATTAATAAAAAGATTGTAGGAACTTTGAGGGAGATGGGAGCGAAGGCGTTTGGACTCAGCGGGAAAGAGAATAACCTGATCAGGGTCAAAAAGATGGCGGTCGACTACGACCTCGGATTCGTGGGTGAAGTGACATCGGTGGATACGACGGTCATAAGAAGGCTTTTAGAAGATAATATAATACCTGTGGTATATCCCCTAGGCGTAGGGAGAGATGGAAATATCTACAATGTGAACGCCGACGATGTGGCGAGCGAATTGGCGATTGCGCTCAACGCGGAGAAATTTGTCCTCCTCACAAACGTGAGAGGGATAATGAGGAACAAGAGGAGCGTAAAAACCTTGTATAATACGCTCAACATAAGCCGGATAGGCGGGCTCATAAATAGAAGCGTCATAGATTCAGGGATGATACCAAAGGCATTGGCATGTGTCAACGCGATTAGGGGCGGGGTTAAAAAGGCGCACATACTGGACGCGTCAATTCCTCACGCGCTTCTATTGGAGATATTTACGGATAAAGGTATCGGGACGGAAATTGTAAAATAGTATATCTATGAAAACAGACGATATTATAAAGATATACGATAAGTATATCATGAGTACGTATAGAAGGGTGCCGCTCTGTATTGAGAAGGCGAAGGGCGCAAGAGTCTGGGACATAGACGGGAAAGAGTATCTGGACTTTTTCCCGGGGTGGGCCGTCTCAGGGATAGGACACTGCCATCCAAAGGTGATTAGCGCCATAACCGCTCAGGCGAAAAAGTTGCTGCACGTATCCAATAATTATTATAGCGTTCTCCAGGCGCGGTTGGCCGAAACAATCATAAAAAATTCTTATCCGGGGAAGGTCTTCTTCGCGAATTCAGGCGCTGAGGCGAATGAAGCCGCAATAAAACTTGCGAGATTATACGGCCATGATAAGGGCAGGTTTGAGGTTATAACATGCTTTAAATCTTTTCACGGCAGGACCCTCGCCATGATTACCGCGACGGGCCAGGATAAAGTGAAAAAGGGCTTCGAGCCGCTCCCTGCCGGATTCGCGCACGTTCCATTTAATGACATCGAGGCGATTAACGAGACGATCACGGATAAGACAGCGGCTATAATGCTCGAGCCGATACAGTGCGAAGGCGGAATAAATATCGCCAGGCCCGACTATCTCAAGGCCTTGAGGGCCATATGCCACGAGAAAGATATAGTTTTGATTCTCGATGAGGTCCAGACCGGCATGGGCCGCTCAGGCAGGATGTTCGCGTACGAGAATTACGGCATACTGCCGGATGTGATGACGCTCGCGAAATCGCTTGGCGGCGGATTGCCGATAGGCGCCTGTATAGCGGCTCATAAATTCAAGGATGTATTGACGCCAGGCACACACGCGTCGACCTTCGGCGGATCGCCGATAGTATGCGCCGCGGCATTAGCGGTCTTTGACGCGATAAAGAAAGAAAAATTATTGCGGAATACGAAATCGATCGGCGCTTATTTAAGGAAGAAATTGGAAGGCCTGAAGGAGAAATATCATTTCATAAAAGAGATAAGGCAAATGGCGCTCATAATAGGGGTTGAATTGGCGATTAAAGGCGAAGATATTTATAGACAGTGTTTAAAGGAAGGTCTCCTCATAAACTGCACCCAAGATACGGTCTTGAGGATAATG
>MHFL01000027.1:38614-51568 GCA_001804165.1 Omnitrophica bacterium RIFCSPLOWO2_01_FULL_45_10
AACGTGACCAGGAGCGAAATCAATGAGGCGGTGTCGATATTGGATGGCGTGTTGTCAAGGGTATAGCTTAGGAGCGAATCGGCAATGAAGAAAGATCTAATTTCAATAGTAGATTTCGATAAAGATGATATTCTGGACCTGTTGGACCTGACGAAGGATGTTAAGGCAAATAAGTCAAAATACGAATGTTCGCTTAAATCTAAATGCATCGGGCTGATATTTCAGAAGCCTTCAAATAGGACGAGGGTCTCATTCGAGATAGGCATGGTCCAGTTGGGCGGCCATGCAATCTATCTTGGCCCGAGCGAGATAGACATGGGCGGGAGGGAATCCGTCAAGGATGTAGCATGCGTTCTTTCGAGATATCTCGACGGGATTGTTGCCAGAACTTATAATCATGAGGACGCGAAGGAGCTGGCTCGCCACGCGGCAGTTCCTGTCATAAACGGCTTATCGGACCTCGAGCATCCATGCCAGGCGTTGAGCGACATATTTACCATAAGAGAGAACTTTGGAAAATTCAAAGGCGTTAAACTTTCGTATATTGGAGACGGGAATAATGTCCTCAATTCGCTTATGTGCGCGGCCTCAAAGGTGGGGCTCGACATGAAGATCGCGACGCCGAAAGGTTATGAGCCAAAAATTGAGATGGCACGCATTGCAAGATCGATAGCAAGAGTTTCAGGTTCTCAAATAGAGTTATCGAACGATCCCAAGGCCGCGGCCAAAGACGCGGACGTCATTTACACGGATGTCTGGGTAAGCATGGGTCAGGAGAAGGAGCGTTCAAAGAGAAAGAAGTTATTTATGCCATTTCAGATTAATGGCAATCTCATGAAATTTGCGAAAAAGAAATGTCTCATCATGCATTGCCTGCCTGCCCACAGGGGCCAGGAGATAACGGATGAGGTCATAGACTCGAAAAATTCGATTGTTTATGATCAGGCGGAGAACAGGATGCATGCGGAGAAGGCGATATTGTTAAGATTATTGAAATAGGTGATAATATGAAAGAAAAAGTTGTATTAGCTTATTCCGGCGGGCTCGATACCTCGGTCGCGATAAAGTGGCTCAAAGACAAGGGATATGATGTGATTGCCTACATGGCCGATGTCGGCCAAAAAAGCGATTTTAAAACTTACAGCAAGAGGGCCCTAAAGACCGGGGCCAGTAAAGTTGTGATCGAGAATTTGAAAGAAGAATTCGTTGAAGATTTCGTATTTAAGTCGCTTAAGGCAAACGCGGTTTACGAAGGAGGATACTTGTTAGCGACAGCGCTATCGAGGCCATTGATAGCGAAAGGGTTGGTGAAAGCGGCCCAAAAGTTCAAGGCGCGGTTTGCGGCGCACGGGTGCACAGGGAAAGGCAACGATCAGGTAAGATTCGAAGTTACGATAAGGGCCCTGGATCCGTCGTTAAATATAATAGCGCCCGCAAGAGAGTGGGAATTGAAGACAAGGATGGATGAAATAAAGTATGCGAAGAAGAATAATATCCCCATTGACGCAACGGCGGAAAAGCCATACTCGCTTGATGTTAATCTTTGGGGAGTATCAATTGAAAGTGGGAAATTGGAAGATCCTTATTACGAGCCTGGTGAAGATATATATCAACTTACGAAGGGAGTAGATAGGGCTAAGGGAGAGCCTGCCTATGTAGAGGTGGAATTCAAGAATGGCGCGCCGGTCAAGTTGAACGGAAGGTCGATAGCCGGCGCTGACCTCATCTCGAAACTCTCTAAGATCGCGGGCGACGCAGGCGTTGGGAGAAGCGACATGATAGAGAATCGGCTCGTTGGAATAAAATCGAGGGAAATCTATGAGGCGCCGGCGGCGTGGTCCTTAACAACAGCGCACAAGGCGTTAGAGAGCCTCGTGCTTGACAGAGAGACGCTTCATTTTAAGGAATTGATCGCGCTCAAATACGCGGAACTCGTATATTACGGCTTATGGTATACGCCGCTAAAATCAGCGCTTGACAAACTTATAGATGAGACTCAAAAAGCGGTGAACGGAACGGTTAGATTAAAACTGCATAAGGGAAGTTGCGTGGTAGTAGGAAGAAAGTCGTCCAATTCGCTCTATAGAAAGGAACTCGCGACTTACGAGAAGGGCGACAAATTCGACCAGTCGCTCGCGAAAGGCTTCATCGAATTGTGGGGATTGCCTTATAAGGGATTGAGGAGAGATGTGATATGACCAAGAAACTTTGGGGTGGAAGATTCAGTAAAAAGACGGATCCATTAGTGGAAGAATTTACCAAATCGATTTATTACGATTATAAACTCTCCGAGTACGATCTCCTTGGCTCAATGATTCACGTGGAGATACTGAGGAACGCGGGATACTTAAAGGCGGGAGAAGCGGCCCGGCTCTATAAGGGCCTTAAGTCGATCTACGAAGACGTTAAAAACGGCGAATTCAAGCCGGACGAAAGAAGCGAGGATATTCACACGGATATTCAGAATAAATTAGAGGCGAGGGTAGGCAGTGTTGCTTCGAAACTTCATACCGCAAGGTCCAGAAATGAGCAAGTGGCATTTTCAACCAGATTATACTGTAAGTTCTCCATATTAGAGTTGCAGGTAGGGGCCGCTAATTTTGTATCGTCGCTTGGCAAGTTGATTCATAAATATGAGGATATGATAATCCCCGGCTACACCCATATGCAGCATGCTCAAGCCGTATATTTAAGAGACTATCTCTTTGCGTATGTTGAGATGCTCAAGAGAGATAACGCGAGATTGAATTACATATTCAAGGCCATAAAATTGACTATGGGCGCCGGGGCATTGGCGGGAACTCCCATTAAAAGGGATTATTATAATGTAAAGGTATCGAAGTTTCTAAAAGGGTTGGAAGAATCGATCGAATTTTTCGATGTGCAGGCGGCGGATAATTCGATAGATTCGGTTAGCGACAGAGACTTCGTCATAGAAATTTTAAGCGCGCTTTCTATTCTATCGATGCATCTGTCGAGGTTTGCCGAAGATCTGATTATATGGTCAACGAAAGAGTTCGGTTTTGTGGATATAGGCGACTCCTTCACAACCGGCAGTTCATTGATGCCGCAGAAGAAGAATCCCGACGTGCTGGAGCTGGTGAGAGGCAATGCAGGCAGGGTATATGGCAACCTCGTGAGCCTATTGACTACAATGAAAGGCGTCCCGCTTTCCTACGATAGGGATATGCAGCTCGATAAGGAGCCGTTATTCTATTCGATTGAATTGGTTTTGAGCGAATTGAAGGTATTGAGCGGCCTAGTCGGGACACTCAAATTCAATAAGGACAGGATTAAAGAAGAACTGAAAGACGAATCGTTATACGCGGCAGATTTAGTATATTATCTCGTAGGAAAGGGCATGCCTTTCGCGAAGGCGCACGAGACGGTTGGTAAACTTGTCAGATATTCAACCGACTATTCGATCCAGATAAAGGACATGACCCAGAGCCAGATGGATAAATTTTCCGAGAAATTTGTAAAGAACGAGATTCTGAAATTGTTCGATCCCGAAGTTTCAGTTAAATCAAAAAAATCTATAAGACGATAACATGCACGAATTTACATTTAAGAATAATGAATTATATTGCGAAACCATTAGGGTCGGCGATATCGCTAAGAGGATCCCTACGCCGTTCTACCTTTATAGTTATAAGACCCTGCTTGACCATTACAGAAAAATAAGGCGCGCGTTCAGTTCTATTAAGCCGCTCATCTGCTTCTCCGTGAAGTCTAACTCTAATCTCGCCGTCCTGAAGGCCCTTGTCAAAAACGGGGCCGGCTTAGACATAGTCTCAGGCGGCGAACTCTACAGGGCCCGGTTGGTAGGAGCGTCGCCTGAGAAAATAGTTTATGCCGGGGTCGGCAAGAAGGCGGATGAGATCGGAAACGCCATCAAATTCGGCATACTCTTCTTTAATGTCGAGTCCGAAGAGGAATTGGAAGAAATACAGAGAATAGCGCATTCAATGAAAAAGAGGGTCAGGGTCGGCTTGAGGATAAATCCCGATGTAATTCCAAAGACACACGATTATATCGTGACAGGGAAGGGCGAATCGAAATTCGGCCTAGATTTTGAGACCGCTCATAAAATATTCAATTCAAAGCGGAGATTTCCCAATCTTGATATATGCGGTGTTCATATTCATATCGGCTCTCAGATATTGACTTCTGAGCCGTTTGAGAACGCCATAAAAAAGGTTCTATCGTTTTTAAATAAAGAGAGGATACCCGTAAAATATTTCAATATAGGCGGAGGGCTCGGGATAGTATATTCATTAGAGAATCCCCAGACCGCCAAGAGTTTTGCCAAGAAGGTCCTGCCCATGCTTAAAAAATCTCGCCTTAAGATAATATTAGAACCGGGCAGGTTCATCTCAGGGAATAGCGGCGTTCTCGTTACAAAGGTCATATATACGAAGAGGACTCCGAGAAAGAAATTTATAATTGTGGACAGCGGAATGAACGACTTGCTGCGGCCGAGTCTATACGAGGCATACCACAAGATAGTGCCGGTTAAGTTGGCGGAAAACAGCTCCGACACGTCAGAGCGCCTCGACGTCGTAGGGCCGATATGCGAGACAGGAGATTTTCTCGGCAAGGACAGATTCCTGCCGCAGTTGAACAGAGGCGACCTTCTGGCCGTTATGGGAGCGGGCGCTTATGGTTTCACTATGTCGAGCAATTACAATTCTCGGCCGCGCGCGGCGGAGGTCATGGTGATCGGCAAAGGATTCCATGTTGTGCGCCGCCACGAGAACTATAGGGACTTGACGCGGGGTGAGGTTATACCAAGGGTATTACGATGAAAGGGATACGGGATACGGGTTACGGGTTACGTAACAAGATAAAATTCACCAAGGCGGTAGCGACCGGAAACGACTTTATAATCATTGACAACCGAAATGCCGCTATCAAGGAAAACTTATCCAAATTCGCTAAAAGGGCCTGCGAAAAAAAGTGGTCGATAGGCGCTGACGGCCTCCTTGTCATAGAGAGGTCGAAAGAAGCGGACTTCAAGATGCGGATATTCAATCCGGACGGAAGCGAGGCAGAGATGTGCGGCAACGGCTCAAGGTGCATTGCCCTATATGCGGTGAATAAAAGAATCGCTAAGAAAGATATGACCATAGAAACGGCGGCAGGTGTCTTGAACGCGCATGTCACGAACGATTCCGTAAAGGTGAAATTGCCCGACCCTAAAGAGATAAAGTGGAACTTATGTCTTATGATAAATAAGTGCCCTTACAAGGTTACATTTGTGGACACAGGCGTCCCTCATGTCGTTCATTTTACGGACGACCTCGAAAAGATTGATATTAAAGATATAGGACCTCATATGAGGTATCACAAAGAATTCGCGCCGCACGGCACGAATGCGGATTTTGTAAAAGTCATAAGTAAGGATCGCATAAAGATTCGTACATATGAGCGCGGTGTCGAAGACGAGACTCTTGCGTGCGGGACAGGCGCGGTTGCGAGCGCCATAATCTCGGCGGAATCCGAAAAACTCTTATCTCCTATAACAATTGAAACAAGAAGCGGGGAAAAACTGAAAGTTTATTTCGAACTCATAGAAGGTAATTTCAGGAATGTGTATTTAGAAGGCAAAGCAAAACTTGTTTATGACGGCGTGTTATTTGGATAATTAGCAAATAAGGAGTTTAACATGTTCAAAGGTTCGATGGTGGCGCTCGTGACGCCGTTTAAGAACGGCAAAGTCGATGAAAAGTCATTAGAGAAGTTGATAGAATTTCATATAAAGAACGGCACATCCGCCCTTGTCCCTTGCGGCACGACGGGGGAATCGCCAACCCTATCGTATGAAGAGCATGACAGAGTCATTGAGCTTACCGTCAAATTCGCGCGGCGAAGAATTCCTGTCATCGCCGGCACTGGCGCGAATTCTACCGAAGAGGCGGTAATGTTGACCCAGCACGCAGAAAAAGTCGGAGCCGATGCGTCTCTACAGGTGAGCCCATACTACAATAGGCCGACGCAGAAAGGGCTTTATCTACACTTTAAGGCAATCGCGGAGTCCGTAAAGATACCCATTATTCTTTATAATATAGCGTCGCGGACGGGCGTCAATATAGAGCCGGAAACATTTGTGAGACTGGCCGAGATAAAAAATATCATCGGCGTCAAGGAGGCAAGCGGCAGTTTAGAGCAGATGTCGAGGATTAAAAATCTCTGCCCGAAAGATTTCTTGCTTATATCGGGTGATGACGCGCTGACACTGCCTGTTTTGGCGATAGGCGGAGTAGGCGTTATCTCGGTAGTCGCGAATATAATCCCGAAGGATGTCGCCTCAATGTGCGAGGCGTTTGAGAAAGGTGATGTAAAGAAGGCAAGTGGTCTGCATTATAAGATGCTCGAGCTCGTTAAAGCAATGTTTATCGAGACCAATCCTATACCGGTCAAGACGGCGATGGGGTTGATGAAGATGATCGACCCTGAACTGCGGCTGCCGCTTTGCGAGATGATGCCTGAGAATAAAGAGAAATTAATTAAGGCGATGAAGGAGTATGGGTTGATTTAGGGATACGGGATATTACGAGGAGCTTTGCATGATAAAACTATGCGTGAGCGGGTCAAAAGGCAAAATGGGTTTACGGATTGCGGCCCTCGCGAAAGAGGATAATGAGTTCGAGTTGACAGGCCAGTTCGATATCGGCGAAGAACCAGCGTCGTTAATAGAGAAATGCGATTGTTTAATCGAATTCACTTCGCCTGAAGCAACGATAGAGCATCTTGCGATTTGCGAAAAGTATAAGAAGGCGATGGTCATAGGCACAACCGGATTGTCCGATGCCCAGAAGCACAAGATAGGCGAGGCCTCCAAAACGGCACCGATTGTATTTTCTCCGAATATGTCGGTCGCGGTGAATCTTTTATTTAAGATAGCCGCCGATTGCGCCAAGACGCTCGGAGAGGAATATAATGTTGAAATATTGGAGGCGCACCATGTTAATAAGGTTGACGCGCCAAGCGGGACAGCAAAAGAACTGGGCCGCGTAATAAAAGAGGCGCGCGGCGGCATCGATGTTCCGATCGAGTCCATACGCGAAGATGAGATAGTCGGCGAGCATACAGTGACGTTCGATAGCCCGTTCGACTTGCTCGAGATAACTCATAGCGCCAAGACCCGCGACATATTCGCGAAAGGCGCTCTCCAAGCAGCAAAGTTCGTCGTGAAGAAAGATAAGGGCCTCTTTACGATGAAGGATGTATTAAGCATATAAAATTTTATAAGGAAAAGCAAGAGGAAGCGATGATTCGAATCGAGAGGTCGGAGAGGTTGAAGAAACTGCCGCCGTATCTGTTCGTTGAGATAGATAGGGCGAAGAAGAAGGCAGTCGATGAGGGTAGAGATATCATAGACCTTGGCATAGGAGACCCTGATATCCCGACGCCGAATTTCATCATTGACGCGCTGAATAGGGCGGTGCGGGACCCAAAGACTCATAGGTATGCCCTGGATCAGGGTCTGCCTGAATTCAAGGCGGCTATCGCGAAATGGTTTAAGAGACGTTTCAATGTAGAATTGAATCCTGAGAATGAGATTTTACCTTTGATCGGCTCGAAGGAAGGGATTGCGCACACACCTCTTGCGTTCGTGAATCCCGGAGAAATCGTCCTCGTTCCAGACCCGTGCTATCCGCCATATAGATCAGGCAGTCTATTCGCCGGCGGCGAGGTCGTATCAATGCCACTATTGGAAAAGAATAGATTCTTACCCAACCTAAGGGCAATAAATCATCCTCTCTTGCACAAGGTGAGGATGCTCTTCATTAATTATCCCAATAATCCCACTTCGGCAGTATGCGACAGAAAATTCTTTAAGGACATTGTGGACTTCGCGGCAAAGCACAATATAATCGTATGCCAGGACGCGGCTTATTCTGAAGTTACCTTCGATGGTTTTAAATCATCAAGTATCCTTGAAGCGGAAGGCGCAAAAGAAGTAGCTGTTGAATTTCACTCTCTTTCAAAAACCTTCAATATGACGGGCTGGCGTATTGGTTTTGCCTGTGGCAATGCAGGGATTATAGAGGGTCTGGCGAAGGTAAAGTCCAACATAGATTCAGGTATTTTTTCAGCGATACAGCGAGCAGGCATAACTGCTTTGGAAAATTACGAAAGGCACATCGGGTCTACAATAAAAGTCTATCAGGAGCGGCGCGATATATTAGTCGGCGGTCTCAATACATTAGGATGGAATGCTCAAAAACCCAAAGCCACTTTTTATGTCTGGATGCATGTTCCGCCGAGATATACATCAGCGACTTTCGCAAAGGCATTATTAGAAAAGTGTGACATTGTCGTAACTCCTGGAAATGGCTTCGGCGAGCACGGTGAAGGCTATGTGCGCATGGCGCTCACGGTAGATAAGAGAAGAATTAAAGAAGCGGTAAATAGAATTAAGGAAAGACTGTGGTGACTATTTGCTACATTGGCATTGGGACGAATTTAGGAGATAGAAGAGCGAACATCGATAAGGCGATCCAGGAATTGAAAAAGAATAAAAATATAAATTTTAAGAGAAGTTCCTCAGTATATGAGACCGAAGCCCAAAGCGATATCCCGCAGGGCAAATTCTTGAACGGCGTTCTGGAAATTGAAACGGACCTTGACCCTAAGGAACTTTTAAACGAATTGAATCGAATAGAAAAGAAATTAGGACGAAAGAGAATAGTCAAAGACGGGCCGAGAGCGATAGATTTGGATATTCTTTATTATGGCGACAGAGTGATAAAAGAGCCCGACCTTGCCGTTCCGCATCCGAAGATTAATGAAAGAGAATTCGTACTCAAGGGATTAAGGGAATTGGGCAGGGCGTAAGGGATAACTCATACATCGTCATTGCGAGGGCGCAAAGCGCCCGAAGCAATCCCGAAGGTTGCGAGGAACGCGGCGACGAAGCAATCTAAAAAGAGATTGCTTCGCTTCGCTCGCAATGACGCGTTAGAAAATGACAACATGAAAATAATAGATACGATACCGAGGATGTCGACGCTCGTGAAGATGCTGAAGAAAGAGGGCAAATCCATAGGATTTGTGCCGACGATGGGATATCTGCACGAAGGACACTTAAGTCTATTCAAGACAGCGAAGAAACACACCGATCTGGTAGTCGTGAGCATATTTGTAAATCCGATACAGTTCGGCCCGAAAGAGGATATCGATAAATACCCTCGAGATTTTAAGCGCGATGAGGAATTGTCGAGAAGCGCCGGCGTTGACGTTATATTCTATCCGTCAGAGAAGGATATGTATCCCGAGAACTACAAGACTTTTGTTTTCGTTGAAGGATTAACCGAGACCTTATGCGGCATATCGCGACCGGGTCATTTTAAAGGCGTCACCACCGTAGTCGCGAAATTATTTAACATCGTAAGACCGGACATGGCATATTTTGGACAGAAAGACGCTCAACAGGCCGTCATCATAAAGAAGATGGTCAAAGACCTCAACATGGATATCGATGTAAAGGTTCTTGGAATAGTGAGGGAAAAAGACGGCCTCGCGATGAGTTCAAGAAACGTCTATCTATCTCCTGACGAAAGGAAGGACGCCGCCATTCTTTATAAATCGCTTACCAAGGCGGAGTCGCTCATAAAGGCAGGTGAACGGGAAACGAAAAAGATAACAAAGATGATGGAAGAGACGATACAAAAGACGCCGACGGCAAAGATAGATTATATTTCGATAGTGGATACGGGAAATCTTAAGGATGTCAACGTGATATCAGGCGAGATATTGATAGCGCTCGCCGTATTCATCGGCAAGACACGGCTGATAGACAATATAATTGTGAAGGTATAAAAAATGTTGTACGCCGAAGATAAAGACATAAAATATAGAGATTCGCTCAAGAAAACCATTGCCAAACTGAAGAAGAAGCGCAATGCCGTTATAATCGCGCATAATTACCAGCGAGACGAGATACAGGAGATAGCCGACATATCAGGCGACAGCCTCGCCCTCTCTCAGGCGGCGGTCAGGACGGACGCCGACGTGATAGTTTTCTGCGGGGTTCACTTCATGGCGGAGTCCGCGTCGATACTGAATCCGGAGAAGAAGGTCCTCTTGCCCGTAAAAGAGGCGGGATGCCCTCTGGCGGATATGATAACGGTTGATAAACTAAAGGCCGAAAAAGAGGCGCATCCTGAAGCCGCGGTTGTATGTTACGTAAATTCATCAGCCGCGATCAAGGCGGAGAGTTCAATAGCCTGCACGTCGAGCAATGCCGTTGAGATTGTACGATCGTTAAAAGAGAAAGAAGTCATATTCATACCGGATAGAAATCTGGGAAGATACGTTCAGATCCAAGTTCCGGAGAAGAAGATAATTTTGTGGAAGGGATTTTGTCCTACCCATATCAGAGTCCAGGAAGAGGACATAAAAAGCGCCAAAATACTTTATCCTGATGCGGAGGTAGTCGCACATCCCGAATGCACGAGCGAGGTACTCGCGCTTGCGGATCACATTTGCTCAACAGGAGGCATGTTTAAGTACGTAAAAGAGTCTAGTTCCAAAGACTTTATAATCGCGACAGAGTGCGGCATGTTGTATAAACTGCAGAAAGAGAATCCGGATAAAAGATTCTATCTTCCCACGCAGAATTTAGTTTGCGCGAATATGAAACTCATTACATTAGGGTGGGTCGCGCACAGTCTGGAGATGCTTGTCTATGAGGTGAAGGTACCCGATGGAATAAGAGAGAAGGCGAAAAATACGCTTGAGAGGATGCTTCGGGTAACGGGTGAGACGAAGGGGGCGGCGATCGCGGGATATTAATAGCGTATAGCGCATAGGATATTGTGAGAATAAAAAAATCACGACTAAAGGTAGGTATAATCGGATGCGGCGCGATTGGGACCGAAATCGCGAAGGCATGTCAGGAGCGATTAAAAGATAAAATTGAATTAATCGGGATCTGTGATATTGACGCCAAGAAGGCATCAAATTTAAATAATAATTTAAAGAAAAAAGTTCCGATTTTTGAGGTCGATGAACTCATAAGGAGGGCATCTTTAGTAGTGGAGGCGGCTTCAGCGAGCGTTTCAGGCGGGATCATTGAGAAGGTCGTTAAGAATAAAAAGTCTTGTTTAGTGATGAGCGTAGGCGGTCTTTTGGGAAAAGAGGGATTGCTAAAAAGGGCAGCGAAGGCCGGCGTGAAAATTTACCTGCCGTCAGGCGCGATATGCGGGATAGATGGCCTGAAATCCGCTAATGTAGGCGCGATAGATCGGGTCACGTTGACTACTAGGAAGCCGTTGAGAGCCCTTGAGGGCGCGCCATATTTGGTGGAAAATAATATAGATCTCTCGTCGGTAAAGCATGAGACTGTTATCTTTGAAGGAAGCGCTAAAGAGGCGATCCGCGGATTTCCTCAAAATGTGAATGTCTCGGCCATATTGAGTCTTGCTGGAATCGGCGCCGGAAGAACGCGCGTCAGAATAGTCGCCTCACCCGATTATACTAAGAATGTCCATGAAGTAGAAATAGGCGGCGCTTTCGGCCGTATCGTGACACGAACAGAAAATATGCCCTCTAAAGCGAATCCTAAGACCAGCCAACTCGCGATATTTTCCGCGATAGCGACGCTGGAAGGGATTGTGAATAGCGTTAAGATAGGGACGTGATCTGTAATACGTAATTAAACGGCCCGAGTTTTAATATTAAAGAATATGATAAAGGCCCTGGAGAAAGATTGCGCGCAGGTTAAAACGAATATATTCAGAAGCGTAGCCAGGGTGAATAGGGATTATCTGCGGATTACGGATGAAGAGCCAATGGTCGGTTCTTCGGTAGAAATAAAATAACATGTTAGTTATTTGTTTTTAGCCGTTAGGTCGATTTTTTACTAACAACTAATAACTAACAACTGATTAACCTTGAAATTTTCTCTGTAAAATTTCAAGATGGCCATTTTTAAATTTGACAGAGCAAATTTAAGAATTGAAGGGGGGTGAACAAAGATGGCGGAAAAAGTCGCGAAAGTCGGCATCAAGCGCAAGAAAGGATATCTTTATTACGTCGATAAAAAGGGGAACGTCGTAGAGACGAAGATGGCGAGGGGCAAATCGAAGGGCGGCGGCGGCAAGGTAATCGCCAAGCCCGGCGTAAAGAAAGTGAAAGGATATCTCTACTTCGTTGACAAAAAGGGCGACGTCTCGAGAGCCAAGATGCTGAGAGGCGGAAGAAAGAAAAAAAGGTAAGAGCAGCCACACGCGGTATAAATAAAGCGGGGGAGACGGCATCTGTCTCCCTTGTTTTATTTCTGCCATTATGTTACTATTTTCTTAACATAATATGGAACGAGATACGATCTTAATAAGGGGCGCGAGGGTTCACAATCTAAAGAATATCGACGTAGAGATACCCCGTAATAAGTTAGTCGTTATAACCGGCCTTTCAGGTTCGGGTAAATCCTCATTAGCGTTCGATACACTCTACGCGGAGGGCCAGCGAAGATACGTCGAGAGCCTTTCGAGTTACGCGAGGCAATTTTTGGAGCAATTGGAGAAGCCCGACGTCGACTATGTCGAAGGCTAATCCCCCGCCATCTCTATCGAACAGAGGACCGCGAGTTCAAATCCCCGCTCGACCGTGGGGACGCAGACCGAGATCTACGATTATCTTCGGCTTCTCTTCGCGAAGATCGGCATGCCCCACTGCACCAAGTGCGGAAAAATTATAACGAGGCAAACGTCACAGGAGATAGTCGAGCAAGTCGCATGCCTTCCTAAGGGTTCGAAGATCATGATACTCGCGCCAAAAGTGCGCGGAAGGAAAGGCCAATACAAAGAGTTATTCGAGAAGGCGAAGGCGGATGGGTTCGTAAGGGTTAGAGTCAATGGCAAGGTTCTGGAGTTGGAAGGTAAGATTGAATTGGATAAGAATAGGCGCCATTCCATCGAAATCGTGGTAGATAGGCTTGTTGTG
>MHFL01000027.1:51591-53675 GCA_001804165.1 Omnitrophica bacterium RIFCSPLOWO2_01_FULL_45_10
AGCGGATTCCATAGAGACGGCGCTTGAAGCAGGCTCAGGTCTTGTCATAGTCAGCATCGAACAACAAAGGACGAGGGACGAAGGACGAAGCGCGAATAAGGATATACTCTTCAGCGAGCAGTACGCCTGCGTCGATTGCGGGATAAGTTTTGAAGAGATCGCTCCAAGGATTTACTCATTCAATTCTCCATATGGGGCATGTCCTGTATGTAACGGGCTCGGCAATAAGATGGAAATTGACCCGGACCTTGTCATACCTGACAAATCGAAACCGCTAATCGATTGCGTTGAGGCATGGAGGAGGGGCGGCAAAGGATTATACCTATATTACAGGCGGCTTTTGCGTTCGTTTGCCCATAAATACGGATTCGGCGTCGAAACGCCTTTTAAGAATCTCAAGCCCGAGATAAAGAGGCTGGCCCTCTACGGAGAAGGCGAAGGCCCAGGATGGGGCGCGTTCGAGGGCATTGTGCCGAATTTGGAAAGGCGCTTCAGAGAAACCGAGAGTGAATTTGTAAAAACGGAAATAAATAAGTACATGTCGGTTCTGCCATGCCCGGAGTGCGGCGGCGCGAGGTTGAAGAAGGAAAGCCTGCTCGTCACGATTAAAGAAAAAAATATCGCCGACATTTGCGGCATGTCAATAAAAAACCTAAGGCTATTTTTAGCGAATTTAAGTCTGACCCAGACTCAAGAGAAGATCGCGCGTCAGGTTTTGAAAGAGATAAATTCGCGACTGGAATTCATGCTCAACGTTGGCCTGGATTACCTGACTCTATCGCGGCGCAGTTCCACTCTATCGGGAGGGGAGTCCGAGAGGATAAGGCTCGCGACACAGATAGGCTCACGCCTCGTCGGCGTTATATACATACTCGATGAGCCGTCCATAGGGCTGCACCAGAAGGATAATTCAAAATTGCTCGATACGCTGATAGCGCTAAAGAATATGGGCAATACGCTGGTCGTTGTTGAACATGACGAATCTACGATAAGAAAGGCGGATTACCTGATAGACTTGGGGCCCGGCGCGGGCGAGCACGGCGGCAGGGTAGTCGCAAGCGGCGCGCCTGAAGACGTATTAAAGAGCGAAGATTCACTGACGGCGAAATATTTAAGAGGAGACCTCGCGATCCGCGTCCCAATAAGAAGGCCCTATGAGAAGAGAAAGGTTTTAAGGATATTTGGCGCGAAAGAGCATAATCTAAAAGATATAGATGTGGGAATACCTTTGGGCATTTTTGTCTGCGTGACAGGCGTATCGGGATCGGGCAAATCCACTCTTATAGATGATATCCTGTTCAGGGCGCTCGCCAAGAAATTTTATAATTCAAAGGAGAGGCCAGGCGCCCATAAAAAGATAGAGGGAACGCAATTTATCGACAAGGTTATAGTCATTGACCAGTCGCCGATCGGAAGGACCCCGCGTTCGAATCCCGCTACATATACAGGCGCCTTCGCTCATATACGGGATCTATTCGCAAAACTGCCCGAATCGAAAGTCCGCGGTTACAAGAGCGGCCGATTCAGTTTTAACGTTAAAGGCGGACGCTGCGAGGCGTGCGCCGGAGACGGGACAAAAAAGATAGAGATGCATTTCCTGCCCGACGTATATGTTCAATGTGAAGTCTGCAAGGGCAGGCGTTTTAACGAATCGACACTCGAGGTCAAATATAAGGGCATGTCTATAGCGGATGTCCTCGATGCTTCGGTTGAAGAGTCGCTTAAACTTTTTATAAATATTCCGCCGATAAAAAAGAAACTCCAGACCCTTTACGATGTTGGTTTAGGTTATATCCGTCTGGGCCAGTCCGCGACGACCCTCTCCGGAGGCGAGGCGCAGAGGATAAAACTCGGTTCCGAACTTTCTAAGGCATCGACGGGAAGGACCTTTTACATATTGGACGAGCCGACGACCGGACTCCATTTTGCGGACGTGGATAAACTTTTGAATGTCCTTCAGGCGCTTGTGAGCTCAGGGAACACCGTGCTCGTCATCGAGCATAATTTAGACGTTGTAAAGACGGCGGATTATATTATAGATTTAGGGCCCGAGGGCGGCGATGATGGTGGATATGTCGTAGCAT
>MHFL01000027.1:53683-58074 GCA_001804165.1 Omnitrophica bacterium RIFCSPLOWO2_01_FULL_45_10
AGTTTTGAGTTTGAGGCAAGGGTGAAAAAACATATTATCGCGACATTTTGTCTCTGTTTCCTTTTAAGCGCCGGCGCATTCGCGGCCCAGACCGCGGAGGAAGCGGACTTCACATTCGCCAAGAAGGCCTTCAACGACGGATTCTACGACCTGGCCCAGAGGAGGTTTGAGGATTTTTTAAGATCGTATCCCCGCTCACCCCGTTTCTATGAGACGCACCTCCTTTTGGGATTATGCCTCTATCGTCAGAATAGCATCGAGAAGGCGCTCTACGAATTTCAGTTTCTGCTTGACGATCCGGTCGGTTCGAAATTTCAGGATGAGGCCCTGTACTGGACCGCCGATTCGTACTTTAAGGCTCAAGACTATAAGAAGGCATTGAGTTTCTATCAAAAGATTTTAGATAATTTCCCTTCCTCAAAATATTTAAATTACGCGCTCTATTCGAAGGCCTGGTCCTATTATAAAATCGGCCTTTTAGAGGAGGCCCTTAAATATTTTCGGGAGGTCGCCGAAAAATATCCCCTTGAGAAAACCGCCATGGAATCGCAGTTCAGGATCGGTGAATGCGAATATCTTCTCGCGAGATACGATAAGGCAGAGGAGGAATTCAATCTATTCATAGAGAAATTTCCTGTATCCGAGAAAATGGCTGAGGCCCATTACCTGAGAGGGGAGACGAACTTCTATCTAAAGAGGCACGCGGAAGCCGTCGCTTATTTCAAAAGGGCGCTCGAGATCGCTCCGGAAGCGAAATGGGCCCGCTTCGCTTCATACAGAAAGGCGGCGTCTTTATTGGAACTCGGCGCATTTGACGAGGCGGAAAAGGAATTTAAAAATTGCATAGAAAGGGCCAATAATGATTTTTTAAAAAGTTCGTCGCTTTTAGGATTGGGCGCGTGCCTTGAGAGGACATCCCGCCAAGATGAGGCCCTAAAGGCATACGACGAGATTTTAGAGGACCATTCAAAAAGCGACGCGGCCGAAGAGGCATATTATCGAAAAGCAAAATTATTATACGAGAAGGCAGGATACGAAGAGGCCGAAAACATCTGCAAGGCCGCTCTCGAAAAATTTTCGGAATCCACTCATGCCGACAGATTCCATTATGAACTCGGCTGGATCTATACGGCGCAAAAACGCTATGAGGACGCGATTTCAGAATTCGTATGGGTGGAAAAAGAATCGAATAATATATCTTTGAGCTCGAGCGCTGTATCCAAGATAGGCGATATATACGTCGATAATAAAGAGTATGATAAGGCAATCGAAAGTTTCGATATGGTCCTGGAGAAGTATCCGGATAGCATTTGGGCCGATTACGCGCAGTATCAGATGGGCAACATATTTTTTATTACGGAACGGTTGGAGCAGGCCATACTTGCTTACCAGAGTCTCCTGGTCAATTTTCCCAAGACATCTCTTAGAGAGAAAACGCTTTTCCAAATCGGAAGCGCCTATTTTAAGAGGCGCGATTTTGAGCATGCCTCTTTGGAATTCAGACGATTGATCGAAGAATTTCCTCAAGGAGATAAAAGGCCTCAATCAGAATTGTTCTTAGCGAATTCATTATATTACATGAATCGCTTCAAAGAGGCCTTGCGCATATTTAAAGATTTAGCGGAGAGGCCCTCTGACGAGGAGATAAAAAAACAGGCCCGCTACCAGATCGGCTGGTGCGATTACAACATGCATAGAGAGCAGGTGGCGTTGGATGAATTTACGAAATTCCTGAAGGATTACCCTGCTTCACAAGAGGCGGTTCTAGTGAAATTTTTTCTCGGAGAACATTATAGCCGAATCGCAAAATACGATAAGGCGCGAGAGTATTTCAATTCAATTTTAAAAGATTCTCCTTCAAGCGATATGGCGGATGACGCCCTATATCAGATAGGTTTGACTCATTTAAATGAAGGCAAGTCGGAAGAGGCGCTCAAAAAATTCGAAGAGGTCATATCCAAATTTCCGGAATCCGAACTGAAATCGAGCGTCTTTAGAAAGATGGCGGCGCTGAAAAAGGCATCGCGGGATTACGATTCGGCTGTTCTTTATTTGCGAAAGGCGTTGACCGGAGAAAAAAACGAATTGAACGCTCAAGCGCAGTATGAGATAGCGGAATATCTCGAGGAGAAGGGCGATATCGAGGGGGCGTTGGAGGAATATTTAAAAGTTCCCTATCTATACTCAAAAAGCGATTCATTCTGGGCCGTGCGGGCTCAGTTGAAGAGCGCCTTGGCCTTTGAGCGCCTCAACAGAATCGAAGAGGCGAAGAGGATTTACGAAAAGTTGGTGAGTCTTAATGTTGAGGAGTCGGAGTTCGCGAAAAAAAGACTGGAATGGTTGAAGTGGAAAAGGGAGGACTGATTTTTATGTGGTACCTAGTGCAAAAGGGCGGACCGATGATGTATCTGATAATATTGACATCGGTGCTGGCGTTCGGCGTAGTGATAGAACGTATTTATCATCTCAACAGGGCAAGGATAGATGCCAACAGATTCATGGAAGACTTATCGGGCATTTTGAAGAGAAATAAGATCATCGAGGCGATAGAGATGTGCAATCAAACGCCGGGACCGGTCTCCCATATAGTAAAATCCGGCATACTTAAACATGATAGGACGCGCTCAGAGATTAAGGAAGCGGTTAGTGAGACGGCGCAGTTGGAGATACCGCGCTTAGAAAGGCATCTTCCGATACTCGCGACGATAGCTCATATTGCCCCCTTACTCGGACTTTTGGGCACTGTTACGGGCATGATAAAGTCATTCCAGGTGATTCAACAGAAGGCGCTTTCGATGATGCCGGTCAATCCCGGCGACCTCGCAGGCGGCATATGGGAAGCGCTTCTCGCTACGCTCGCGGGGTTGGCCGTCGCGATACCGACATACGTGGCGCATAATTATTTGGTCAACCAGGTTGACGGGCTCATTCACGATATGGAGCGCAGCGCCACCGACCTTGTAAACATCCTCTCTTCCAGGAGGGACACGTATGAAGTTTGAGAGACATTTGAGGATTGATAAGGGGCTTATTGACCTGACGCCCATCGTGAATGTCTTTTTCCTTTTATTCATATTTTTTATATTTACGTCAAGTTTCATATTCCAGCCGGGGATATCCGTGAACCTTCCGAAAGCGATAACGAGCGAAGTATTGCAGGAGGAGTCGACGACCATCCTGATCGCGCCGGACGACAAAATATATTTAAATGAAAGAGAAATTTCACAGGATGAACTGGCCTCGAACCTGCGATTGATCGCCAAGAAAAAAACATCCCTTCTGATAAAGGCGGACAGCCGCTCATCGCTGGGCAGGATAGTCGAGGTTTGGGACATGTGTCGAGTCGAAGGGGTATCGCGAGTGAATATAGCTACATCAAGATGAAGAAAGAGAAAAGAGTTTTCATGTCCGCGATTTTGGCTTCGGTCCTTTGGCACGTCTTCTGGCTATCGATGATAACCGTTGTGGTAGTGCCGAATAGGATCGAGCCGATAAAATTTTCTAAAGTATCATTTCTGGGGCCCATACTGGAAAGAACGCCTATGGAACTGGGTATAAAGCCCGTCGAAAGGTCTTCATTAGAGATGAAATATCTATCCCGCATAGATAGGATAGATATTCCTCTTAATAACTCCAATATCGCTGGTAGATTGCGGGAAGAGACGAGCCTCGCGGAACCGCATTCCGTAATTCACAGCAATTTGACAGACCTAATCGAACAGTCTTTAAGCGGTTCCAAGATCGAGCCGGTTCGCATAGCCGAATAGTTGTCTTTATAGGATTATTATGATACAATTGGACATATCGGCTCTTATATTCCTCTATATCTTTTTGTCTGTTATAATCATACTGATATTATGGGCATTAATTGGATACCGGACGACCAAAAGATTTCCCCCAAAAGAAGTAGATTACTTATGGAAATGCTCGGTCTGCCTCAATATATACGTCGATTCGAAACACGAGAATATATCTCGATGCCCTTTATGCGGCAGTTATAATGAGAGGAGTGATATGAAATGATAACAAAGATAGGGATAACCGCGGGAGACATTTGGCACTATCTTGATGTGCACGGCAAGAGTTACCTTGCTCAGATAGTGGCCGGGATTGATACGGAAAGGGACAGGGTCCTGATGAGCGTAGGATGGCTCGCCAGGGAAGGCCACATCGTGGTAGAGAAGACAGGGTCCGATTATCAGGTATATTTGAGAAGATAGGAGGGGCTCAGGTTTATGGAAGAGAAAAAGAGCCTAAGAGACGAAGAGCAGGTGCCGATCATTGCCCCCCTGAAGGTCTTGGGACAGAAGACGATAAACAAGCGTTTTGGGTGGTGGTCCTGTGTCGTTCTTTTGGAGAGTTACGGCAGGAAGCAGGTTTGCTTTTATCTC
>MHFL01000028.1:0-2302 GCA_001804165.1 Omnitrophica bacterium RIFCSPLOWO2_01_FULL_45_10
AGGTTAAACACGAAACGGGTCTTCCGATAATAACGGAACTGATGGACGTCCGTGACCTCGGCCTCATTATGAAATATGCCGACGTTATCCAGATAGGCGCGAGAAACATGCAGAACTTTAATCTCTTGAAAGAGGTCGGAAGAGTAAAAAAGCCCGTAATGCTGAAGCGGGGGATGGCAAACACAATAAAGGAATTATTGATGTCGGCGGAATATATTCTTTCAGAGGGGAACTTCAATGTAATACTTTGCGAAAGGGGGATAAGGACCTTTGAGGACTCAACGCGCTTCACGCTGGACATAAGCGCGGTCCCCGTCATTAAAAACTTAACCCATCTGCCGGTCTTTGTCGATCCATCGCACGCGACAGGAAAATGGGGGCTTGTCGGATCGTGCGCGAAGGCCGCGATAGCCGCAGGCGCGGACGGTTTAATAATAGAGGTGCATCCTAATCCTGAGGAGGCCTTTTCCGACGGGGAACAGTCGCTTATCCCGGAAAATTTCGCCAAGTTGATGGAAGAACTGAAGATGGTTGCCGCGGCGGTGGGGAGGGAGATTTAATTCGTACATCGCAGTTCGTATATCGTACATCGAAAAACGAAGTACGAAGTACGATGGACGAAGGACGAAGCATATGAGACAATTCAATAATATTACAATAATCGGTGTCGGGCTCATCGGCGGCTCCATCGGCCTTGCAATAAAGAAGAGGCGCTTATCTAAGGATGTGATAGGTGTGTTCAGGCGCGGATCTACATTAAGAAAGGCGCTATTACACAAGGCGGTGGATTGGGGCACGATGGACATGAAGGAAGGAGTGAGCGACGCCGATTTAGTGATACTGGCCACACCGGTCGCTTCAATACCCTCAGTCGCTGGCCAAGTCATCAAACTTGCTAAAGAGGGCGCGGTGATTACCGATGTCGGGAGCACGAAGAGATGGATAGTGGAAAACGTAGAGAGACATTTAAGACGCGGCGCTAGAGCTGTCTATTTCGTAGGTTCGCATCCTATGGCCGGCTCTGAACGAACCAGCGTAGAGTTTGCCAAAGATAACCTGTTCGATAAGGCGTCGTGCATAGTTACAAAGACCAAAAGGACAAATACGCGTGCGCTGGGCGCGGTAATAAATTTCTGGTCTTCATTAGGCGCTAAGGTTACAGCGATGAGCCCTGTCGAACATGATAGAGTCGCCGCCTTCATAAGCCACCTGCCGCATCTTGTCTCGTTCAGTTTGGCAGGGACGGTCGCGGATAAATATATTTCTTATGGCGCGGAGGGTTTTGGGGATACGACGAGAGTCGCGTCAAGCGATCCGAAATTATGGGCCGATATTTTTTTGACAAATAAAGAAGAGATACTTAGATCGTGCCGGCTCTTTGAAAGATATATAGGCGGAATCGAGAAGGCGTTATCGAGAGGCGATCGCTCAAGAATAATCAAGATGCTAAAGACGGCAAAGACGAAACGGGACAAATTCGTCTATGAAAAATGAGACAAGCCGCCCGCTCGTCATAGCGATAGACGGGCCCGCGGGCAGCGGCAAAAGCACCGTTTCGAAAAGAGTCGCAAAGGAGTTAGGGCTCTTATATGTGGATACGGGCGCGATGTACAGAGCGCTCACGCTTAAAGCGGTCCGGATGAAATTAGATCTTGAGGATGAAGCGGTTTTGACCGGCCTTGCGCGAACGACCGAGATAGATTTAGAAGACACAAGTGATCTTAAGGTCTTTTTGGATGGTGAAGACGTCGCCGGTCTTATCAGAACTCCTGAGATCACAAATAATATAAAATATATAGCCCGCGTCCCGGGAGTGCGTAAAGAGATGGTTAAAAAACAGCGGGCCATCGGTTCACATAAGCCTTGCGTCCTTGAAGGCAGGGATATCGGCACCGTCGTATTTCCCGACGCCGACTATAAATTTTATCTTGATGCGAATATAGATGTGAGGGCAAAGCGCAGATTTAAGGATTTGGCCGAACTTGGGCAGGGCATTCCTGACATCGACGATGTTAGGCGGGACGTCATCCTTCGCGACGAATCCGATATTAAAAGGGCTGTCGGCGCGCTGAAAAAGGCCGCCGACGCGGTACGGATAGATACTACAAATCGTTCTATAGAAGAGGTGGCGGCGAAAATATTGTCATATATAAAATGAAATCATGAAAATTATACTGACTAAACGAACAGGTTTTTGTTTCGGCGTGAAGCGGACAGTCACCATGGCCGAGGCGGCGCTTAAAAAAAATAAATCCGTATGCAGTTTCGGCTCCATCATACATAATAGACAGGTTGTAAAAGG
>MHFL01000028.1:2336-7251 GCA_001804165.1 Omnitrophica bacterium RIFCSPLOWO2_01_FULL_45_10
AAAGATAATATAAGGACTAAGGCGGTGGTCATATCGTCTCATGGCCTTAGTCCGAAGGTCACCGATTATATATCAGAGAAAGGAAGAACGATTATAGATACTACCTGTCCGTTTGTCCTGAATGCGCAGAGAATAGCGCGGTCCTTGGGGGAGTCGGGCTATACTTGCGTAATTGTGGGCGACAGGGAGCATCCAGAGGTGAAGGCGCTCGTAGGTTTTTTATCGTGCAGGGTTTATGTTGTAAAAGATAAAAAAGAAGCGGGTTCAATAAGGGTAAAACCGAGCGAGAAGGTCGGCATAATATCGCAGACGACGCAGTCGACCGAGAATTTTTTAGATGTAGTGAAGAAGGTTTTAGGAAAAGGCCCAAGGGAATTGAGGATCTTCAATACGATATGCAGGGATGTGGTAGAGAGGCAGGAGGCGGCGCGTCATCTTGCGAGGACAGTCGATGTGATGGTCGTAATAGGAGGAAAAGACAGCGCGAATACAAGGCGCCTTTATGAGGTCTGTAAAAAAATATCCGATAGGGCATATCTTGTAGAAACGGAGAATGGTCTTGAGAATCGCTGGTTCAAAAACGCAAGGGTAATCGGCATAACAAGCGGCGCGTCCACTCCGGACTGGATAGTGGAGCGTGTGGCGAATAAGATAAAAGGACAAAATCGAAATCGAAAATAGTCGATAGCCGATAGTCTATGGTAGATAGTAAAACTTCGAACTATCGACCACTAACGACTACAGAAAGGGGACGTGTATTGAATGGTTGAAAATAAGAATGACATAACAGATGCGGAAAGAGAGGATACGGAAAAGAGGAAGAAAGAAGATCTCTCCATGTTGTACAAAGAGGCGATACTTAAGATAGAGGAAGGGCAAATCCTTAAAGGGAAAATAATTTCCATAAGTCAGAAGGACGTATTAGTAGATATAGGTTACAAGTCTGAAGGCGTTATCTCTTTAAGTGAGTTCCAGGAACCGGACTCCATCAAGGTGGGTGACGAAATAGATGTGTATCTTGAGTCTAAAGAGGACGACAACGGGATGGTGGTCCTGTCAAAGCTCAAGGCGGAACGCGTGGCAGGCTGGGACAAGGTCATCTCAAAGTGCGGCGAGGGCGATGTCGTAGAGGGCAAGGTGACGAAAAAGGTTAAAGGCGGTTTCATGGTGGATATAGGCGTAGAGGCTTTTCTGCCCGCGAGCCTGGCGGCATTAAGGAATTTTGGGAATCTATATCAATTCATCGGCCAGACATTTCCGTTCAAGGTAGTAAAGATAAATAAGTTAAGAAAGAACATAGTGCTGTCGCGAAGAGACGCGTTACAGCAGCAGAAAGAAGGGGATAGAAAGAAGGCATTCGAAGGCCTTCAAAAAGGCGCTATTCTTAGCGGTGTGGTCAGAAACATAACGGATTTCGGCGCCTTCGTAGATCTAGGCGCCGGCATAACGGGGCTTCTTCACATAACCGATATGAGCTGGGGAAGGGTCTCTCATCCGAGCGAACTCCTTGCCATAGGTGATAAGTTAGACGTCGTAGTGCTCGATTTCGATAAAGATAATAACAGGGTCTCGCTGGGGCTGAAGCAGAAGACCCAGAATCCCTGGGATGTCGTAGACGTGAAGTACCCGGTAGGCAGCAAGATAAAAGGGACCGTCGTCAACCTGGTGCCATATGGCGCTTTCGTTGAGTTAGAGAAGGGCGTTGAAGGCCTTCTGCATATATCGGAACTCTCCTGGACGAAAAAATACAATCACCCAAACGAACTCCTAGCCATTGGCGACAGGATCGAGGTGCAGATTTTAGACGTGGATAAACAGAACAGGAAGATATCGCTCGGACTTAAACAACTGGAGGCGAACCCCTGGGCGGATGTTGATACGAAATATCCTGTCGGCACGAAGGTTAAAGGCAAGATCCGAAACATGACCGATTACGGCCTCTTCGTAGAATTGGAGGATGGCATAGACGGACTCGTGCACGTCTCAGATATATCGTGGACGAAGAGGGTTGGTCATCCGAAAGATGTCTTTAAAAAAGGCGAGAAGGTTGAGGCTGTTGTCCTGGCCGTAGATTCCGCGAACAGGAGAATATCCTTAGGGATAAGACAATTGACGCCCGATCCTTGGGATGAGATAGCTGCCAGATTTTTAACAGATGCCGTATTAACGGGCAAGATTGCTAAAGCGGCACATTTCGGCCTATTCGTTGAGATTGAAAAGGACCTTGAGGGCCTGGTTCACATTTCAGAGATTCCGCTGGCCGAAGGAGAGAAGTTAGAAGAAAAATTTAAAGTCGGGGATGAAATCAAGGTAAAGGTGCTAAAGGTGGATTCTATTCAACACAAGATCGCCCTGACCCTAAAAAACGTTTAGCAATGAAAAAATCCATAGACGCGGAAAAGAGAGCAATCGATGACGTAGCGAATCTCATGGTTGCCGCGGCAAGGACCGCGCCTAAAACAAGGGGCATAGATAATATCGAGATTATCGTAGTCGATGATGAATCATCAAAAGGCGCCCTGATTAAAAAAATGGAAGAGCTCTCTCTTGCGAAAAACCGCCCATCTTTAGGCCGCGACGCGAAAAGCATCGACAACTCGCCTGTTATATTAGTCATAGGAGTGATTGCCAACCCGGCCGGATTGAATTGCGGGTTCTGCGGTTATAAGACTTGTGAGGATCTCAAAAAGACAAATGGCGTATGCGCCTATAACTCGATAGATTTAGGGATCGCCGTATGTTCCGCCATAGAAGTAGCGAGCCGATCCCATGTCGATAATCGCGTGATGTACTCTATCGGATTGGCAGGTCTCGAGTTGAAATTTTTTAATGCGGAAGTGAAGCAGGCGCTTGGCATTCCCCTTAGCGTTTCCGGCAAAAATCCTTTTTTTGATCGCAAATAATTTAACAGCGAGAGAAGGCCTATGGAGCATGATATAGATAAGCATTTAGAATTGATCGGGCGAGGGACGGTCGAGATAATCCAACTCGACGAACTTAAAACAAAACTCGAAAGGGCGATAAAGGCGGAAATTCCGCTCGTCGTGAAGGCCGGGTTTGACCCAACCGCTCCGGATATCCATTTGGGCCACACAGTACTTTTGCGTAAGATGCGGCATTTCCAGCAACTTGGTCATAGGGTGATATTTCTCATAGGGGACCATACGGCCACGATAGGAGATCCGTCTGGCGTTTCGAAGACGAGACCCATACTCACGAAAGACGAAATCGAAAAGAATGCGAAAACCTACGAGAAACAAGTTTCGAAGATTTTAGATATGAAAAAACTGGGGATACGTTTCAACAGCGAGTGGCTCGCCAAGATGAGAATCGAGCAGATAGCGGAACTTATGTCGAAATATTCCGTCATTCGAATGCTCGAGAGAGACGATTTTTTTAATCGATATAAACAGCAAAAACCCATTAATATGCTTGAGTTTTTATACCCCTTATTACAGGGATATGATTCGGTGGCGTTAAAGGCCGACGTGGAACTTGGAGGCACGGACCAAAAGTTCAATCTGCTTGTAGGTCGGGATGTGCAGGGGTCTTATGGCCAGGAGCCGCAGGTTGTCATCACAATGCCGTTGTTAGAGGGTTTAGACGGTATTCAAAAGATGTCCAAGTCATTGGGAAACTACGTCGGCATAAATGACTCGGCCAAAGAGATGTTTGGCAAACTGATGTCGATATCCGATGAGCTCATGTGGAAATATTACGAACTTCTTACCGATGAAGATACTGAAAAAATCAGGGGTGAGATTGAGGCCGGGAGGATGCACCCCAAGGACGCAAAGAAGAATTTGGCTAAAATAATAGTCGCGCAATATCATGGTGAGAAAGAAGCCGCAAGGCAGGAAGAAGAGTTTGAGAGGGCGTTCAAGAATAAAGGGTTCCCGTTGGATATAAAACTTACTGAAATCGCCATCAGGGCTGATGTCGTGTCCCTTGTCGACGTTCTGACCGAGCATACCAAACTTTTAGCGAGCAGAGGAGAGGCTAAGCGAAAGATTCAGGAAGGCGCGGTCGAAGTCAATGGCTCCAAAACTCTGGATATAAACTTTGCCGTGTACGCAGGGAATGAATATAAAATACGCTCAGGGAAAAAATTTATTCGAATTTTTTTAAAAATTGCTTGACATAATATTGGAATATGGTATATTACACACTAGTCGAAAGGAGAAGGTATTGATTACTTCACCTTGACAGTTTGGATTAAGAGTGCAAAGAGAGGATGTTGATGGCGTCGTCTGACGCCATTTTTATTTTATAATGCCGTCCTTCGGACGGCATTATTGTCTGTTCTTTCTCGAACGAGTTTTTTCTGCTTCGCTCTTTACCCGTTAGACCCGCGGTGGAGCTTCGCAGGAATTCATTCCTACGAAGCCATACCTCGGTTAACGTGTTGATTGGCGAAGTAGAACCGACCAATCTCGCAAGTTAAAATAAGATTTTTAATATGCGGGAATAAGCTTGGACAAACTTTTAGTTTTACAATTGGAGAGTTTGATCCTGGCTCAGAGTGAACGCTGGCGGCGTGGATTAGGCATGCAAGTCGAACGACCCCCCCTGCTTTCTTGCGAAAGCAAGAAGGGGGGGTAGTGGCAAAAGGGTGAGTAACGCGTGAGCAATCTGCCTTCGAGTGGGGAATAACCTTGCGAAAGCGAGGCTAAAACCGCATAAGACCACGGCTCGGCATCGAGTCGAGGTAAAAAGTGGGGACCCTGCACCACTGCGAAAGCAGTGGCGCGAGGCCCATTGCTTGAAGATGAGCTCGCGCCCTATCAGCTAGTTGGTGAGGTAACGGCCCACCAAGGCTATTGACGGGTAGCTGGTCTGAGAGGATGGTCAGCCACATTGGGACTGAGACACTGCCCAGACTCCTACGGGAGGCTGCAGTCGAGGATATTTAGCA
>MHFL01000029.1:0-1467 GCA_001804165.1 Omnitrophica bacterium RIFCSPLOWO2_01_FULL_45_10
TGGAATATTCTTCTATGGTATGGGGTTTGAACGCGCTCTACCTTGTAGCCCTTGCATGTTATGTAATTCCTCTGACGTATCTTATCCGTAGACCTGCCGCTGACACGCTGTAAATGAAGACAAGTACAAATAGATTAAAAGGTCAAGTCGGCGCGAAAACAGCGATAAGTTTACTGCTATTCGCTGCCATCGGATTTCTGATGTTGGACTTGAGTTGGAGGAAATGGCCTGATCTGATGGTGGACTTTGGCAGGGAGCTTTATGTCCCATGGCAGTTGAACGAAGGCTTATTTTAAGAATATGAAAAACGATACAAGTTTATTCTTTAATAATAAAGAGTGCGCGCAAGTAGTGTTGTTATATCCTAAAACCGGCATGGATTTCGGTTCGACCGTAGCTCCGCCACACAGCTTGCTCGCCGTAGCGGCGCCTCTTTTGAAAAATGGCTATAAAGTCAGAATTTTGGACCAAAGGGCAGAACGTATAACAGAAGAAGTGCTTAAAAAAGAACTATCCAGCGACACGATATGTGTCGGCATATCTACTATGGCGGGGACTCAAATCTATTTTGCTTTAGGTCTTGCGAAAATGGTAAGACTGATTACAAATGGAAAGGTTCCCATTGTCTGGGGCGGCTGCCAGCCGAGCGTTGTCCCTGAGCACTTCATTAAAAATGAATATGTGGATTTTGTTGTTATAGGCGAAGGCGATATTACACTGCTTGATATGGTTAAGGCATGGGATACTAAACAGCCATTAGAAAAACTTCCCGGTATCATGTTTAAGAGCGGAGCGGGTATTATAAAAACGCCGCCTCGAGAACTTCTTGACGTGGAAGAACTTTTACCCGTTCCGTGGGACATCGTTAATATAGAAAATTATATTCACCGCGATATGTATATATTTGACAGGGATCGCGTATTGGATATTGGGCAAACTAGTAGAGGTTGTCCATTTCGGTGCACCTTTTGCAGCAGCGCGGCAATACGTCAACGTAAATGGCGTCCAATGTCAGTCAAAAAATCTATAAATATGATAGTTGATACGGTAAGGCGCTACAAATTAAACGGATTATGGCTTAGGGACGATGAATTTTATATAGACCGCAAAAGAGCCGACGCTATTTTTAAAGGCATTATCGCGGCGGATATAAACATCCATTTTTATACCTCCGGAACACGCTGTGATGTATTTATGGGCGCGACGGACGATGAGATAGAGACGATGAAGCACGCTGGGGCCCATAGTCTAAAATTTGGCGCCGAATCGGGCTCGCAACGCATCCTCGACCTGATGCAGAAGGGTATGAAGACCGAGCATATAATAGCGACTAATTTAAGGTGTAAGAAATACGGAATCATCCCTGTATTCAGTCTGATGATAGGATATCCAACCGAAACGTTTGAAGACGTTGATAAGACAATAGACATTATGTCCAGGCTGAAGAGGGACAATCCACAGGCAAAG
>MHFL01000029.1:1549-10282 GCA_001804165.1 Omnitrophica bacterium RIFCSPLOWO2_01_FULL_45_10
TGGTATTATTATATGCGGCTCTCCAAAAAGAAATATCATTTTATGCCGGATCTCGTCCTAATTCGTTTCTTGCGCGGAAAATTGTTTTATACCAGTACTTATACATTCAAATAATCCTTAAATGCCGCCCATATTGTCTATGCTGGAAAACCTGCGGAGTAGATTCATTCCCAAAATAAGCGATGTTGTCAATATGATAATTTTGTTTGGTATCGGTATTTATATGGCATGTATAAGTTGGCAGAAATGGGCGGATATCACAATAGATTTCGGCGTGGAGTTATACGTCCCCTGGCAGCTCGCCAAGGGCAAGGTCCTTTATCGCGATATATGGCAGTTGTACGGACCGTTTTCTCAATATTTTAATTCCTTAATTTTTCGGATATTCGGCGTGGGTCTTATGAATCTCGCTCTTTTTAACATCATATTGATAGTTGTGATAGCATATTTTTTATACCGCATTTTTCTTGAACTCTCCGACACACTAACCGCTGTCTGCGTTGTTGCTTTTTTCCTATCTGTCTTTGCCTTTCCTCAATACGTAGGCTGTGCTAACTATAATTATGTCTGTCCGTATTCGCATGAGTTAACGCACGGGACCCTGTTCTCATTCGTTTCTATCTATATCTTTATGCGGTTCATTAAGACTCGCAAGCCGATATTGTTATTCTTGATAGGGATGTTGATCGGGACAGTTTTGCTTACCAAAGCGGAGGTATTTTTCGCGATATTCCCCGCGGTCGGTATCGGCATGATTTGCATAATGATAATTAATAAAGCGTCAATATATAAGATTATAAAAATGGCATCTCTATTTATTATCGGATTTTCCGTGCCGGTCATACTTTTCTTAATCTATTTTTCTTATCATATGCCATTCCTTTCCGCCCTAACGGAGATAATGCAGCAATACCGAATGATTTCTGAAAAAATGATGACATCTCAAAAGTTCATAATGTGGGTTCTTGGCCTTGACAGACCCGCATTTAATTTAAAGATGTTGCTGATAATTGCAGGGAAATATTTGTGGATATTTATATTGTTCTTTTTCTCGAGTTTTTTATTGAGCAGGCTCAAAACACAAAATTTAAAAAAGATGACGATGGGACTCATTATCTTGGCTCTTGCTGCACTGCTCCACTTCATTACAAAAAATACATCATGGTTGGATATGGGCAGACCTCTTCCCGTTATTACTTTCTTGCTCGGCATATATATATTTATTGCCATGTTGTCATCTAATAATATACCGCAAAAAGTACGGGGACTATTACCCTTTTTGGTTCTAGCGATATTCTCATTTACCCTCCTTTTCAAGATCATCTTGAATGCGCATGTCTATCACTATGGTTTCGTTTTGGCCATGCCCGCATCTCTGTTATTAATAATGTTACTTCTCTATCAAATGCCTAATTTTTTGGGGAGATTGTTTGGCGATAGAAATTTCATTCGTATAATGAGTCTGAGTTTAGTAGTAACTATTATGATAACCCATATTGGTTTGAGCAAAAGGTTATATAATCTTAAGACATTTATGTTTAGTTCCGGAATAGATGCTATAAAGACTTGGGACGCGCGTATATCGCCTCAAGGGTTGTGCGGACGCCTTGCGTTGGAAAGAATAGAAAAAATTATGGGCAAGAATGAAACCTTCGTAGCGTTTCCAGAGGGCGCGCTGTACAATTATTTGGCTAGACGCGACAACCCTACTCCATACTATGATTTTAAGCCTGTCCCGGTGGAAATTTGGGGGAATCTATATTTTGCATCATTAAAAAAATTCCCGCCAGACTACGTTCTTTTAGTTGAAAGAGATACTTCAGATTGCGGGCCTCGCTATTTTGGGCATGATTATGCTTTTGAACTTTATTCCTGGATTAAGGATGATTATAAGATATTATCTCAAGAGGGGTCTCCGCTAAGCGGCTCAGGTTATGGTGTCGCAATCGCAAAGCGAATCAGGTGAATACCCCTCGCGTAGCTTGACACCCTCGCGTGGCTTCCCTTGACATTTATATCCATATTATGTAAAATATAACTCAATGAAGAAAAGAAGGAAAAGGCCCATTAGGGTTAGAAAGAGATGGGCTTTGAATCCGGGGACGAGGATAAAGGAGAGCGGAAAGATTTATAGGAGAGCGAAGGAGAAGAAGGCGGTTGAGAAAGATTGAGAGAGAGGGTGGCAAGGGTGAAAGATAAGGGTAAAGAAGGGATTAGACTTAAAAGAGATAGGCTCAAATTAGGAATACCTAAGGGGAGTCTCCAGGAAGCGACGGTGAGGATGTTCAAGAAGGCGGGCTTCTCTATCGGCATCAGCGAGAGGTCGTATTTTCCGTCGATCGACGATGACGAGCTCGAGGTCATACTCTTCAGGGCCCAGGAGATGTCCAGATACGTTGAGGACGGCATACTGGATGCCGGCATCACGGGAAATGACTGGATAACGGAGAACTCGTCCAAGGTAGTCAAGGCCGCCGAACTTGTCTACGCGAAACAGAGCCTGAAACCGGTGAGGTGGGTCTTGGCGGTTCCAGAACAATCCAAGATTAAAAAGATAAAGGACCTCAAAGGAAAGAGGATAGCCACAGAACTCGTCAACGTTACAAAGGAATTCTTAAAGAAGAATAAGGTCACAGCGGAGGTCGAGTTCAGTTGGGGCGCGACTGAAGTCAAGGCGGCGATTGGCGTTGATGCCATAGTCGAGGTTACTGAGACCGGCTCGAGCCTCAGGGCGAATAAATTGAGAGAGGTCGCCACTGTATGCGAATCGACGACGCAGCTCATAGTCAATCGGAAGAGCTGGATGATCCCGTGGAAGAGGGATAAAATCGAGAATCTCATTCTCCTTTTGAAAGGCGCGATCCTCGCGGAAGGAAAGGTGGGATTAAAGATGAATGTCGCCAGGAGCGATTTAAAAAATGTATTATCTCTTTTACCGGCGCTGAAGAAACCGACGGTCTCTAACCTATCTGATCCGGAATGGGTTGACATTGATACGGTGCTCGATGAGGATGTGCTGAAGGATCTGATACCGAAACTTAAACGCGCCGGCGCTCAAGGAATCATTGAATATCCTTTGAATAAGGTGATTTATTAGGTTTTGATTGGAGGTGACACCAATATGCCTTGTGGACGTAAGCGTAAACGCGCTAAGATGGCGAAACACAAAAGAAAAAAAAGGATGAGGAGAGATAGACATAAGAAGAAATAAAGGATGACAGTTTTTAAGAGATTTCTATTTATCAGCCTTGCGTTAATTGTATTTGAAAATATAACTGTAATAGAAGACGCATATTCGGCTAAGGATATATTCTCTTTGGGGAGAGGGCTCTTATTGAAGCCGCAGAAAGAATCGAGCCCCTTCTCCAAAGCGATTGCCCATTTTACGATGGGCATTATTTATGATAATGAGTTAAAGTTCGAAGAGGCGATCTCGGAGTATGGAAAGGCCCTTGAGATAGACCCGAAGGCAAGCTACATACATACCCGGCTCGCCCTGGATTATCTCATGACGAAAAAAGAGACCGCCGCGCTCGACGAGCTAAAAGTAGCTAAATCGCTCGATCCCGCCGACACGAGGCCGCGCTTTCTCCTGGCTTTAATCTACGCGACACAAAAGAAATTCGATGAGGCCCAGAAAGAGTATGAGGAGATAGTCAAATTAGAGCCGACGTCGCTCTGGGCGTTAAGTTCTTTGGCAGACATATTCATCCTGCAGGAAAAGATGAACGAAGCGGCTTATATATACGAGAAATTATTGGAGAAGGAGAAAAACTCAAGCGTTCTCTATTTCAATTTAGGCGTCATCTATTCAAAAATCGGGAAGATAGATCTTGCCATAGAAAAGTTGAAGGAGGCCGTGAAATTAAATCCGAATTATGCTCAAGGCTACGTTGGATTGGGCGTATTATACGAGACGAAATCGGATTTTGAAAACGCCATACCCAATTTCGAGAAGGTGCTCGAGATAAACCCGCTAAACACTAAAATTTATCATCACCTGGGTTATCTATACTATAGAGTGAAGCGCACGGACGACGCGGTTCATCAATACGAACTTCTAACGAAATTGAACCCGAAGGACGTGGATGCATACTTAGAATGGGCGAATATCCATCTGAAAGAGAAGCGGCCTAAGGACGCTATCTTCGTTCTTGAGCAAGCGAACAAAATAGGTATAAAAGAAGTCAACCTATATCTGGCATTGGGATACGCATATAGCTCCGACGAGAGAAATGCGGAGGCATTAAAATATTATAATATGGCATTAGAATTAAAACCCGACGATCCTAAGGTCCGTTTCCATTTAGGCGCTTTCTATGAGAAGACCGGCCGGAAAGAATTGGCCGAAAAAGAGTTTAGGGAGGTAATCAGATTAGCCCCCGATTTCGCCGATGCCTATAACTATTTGGGATATATGTTTGCCGAAGATGGCAGAAACCTGGATGAGGCGATCGCCTTGATAAAGAAGGCATTGGAGTTCGAGCCGAATAACGGGGCATACATAGATTCGCTGGGTTGGGCGTATTATAAAAAAGGTATGATAGATGAGGCGCTTCGGGAACTCGAGCGGGCAATTGGCTCTGAGCCGGATGACGCGGCTATAAGGGGCCATTTGGGAGACATCTATTTCGAGAAGGGGATGCACGACAAAGCCCGTGACGAATGGCAAAAGTCATTGGAACTCGATCCTGCTCAGGATAAGGTGAGAGAGAAGTTGAAATAGGGATACGGGTAACGGATACGGGGTACGTAAAATGGAAAGACCGAATATACAGGAATTACAGAAGAAGGCGATAGAGATCAGGAAAGATATACTAAAAATGCTCATGCTTGCCGGCTCTGGGCATACAGGCGGGAGTCTTTCCATAGTTGAGATATTGATCGCGCTATATTATTATAAATTGAGGAACGATCCTAAGCGGCCGGATTGGAAAGAACGCGACATATTTTTATTATCCAAGGGCCACGCGTGCCCCGCGCTATATGCCGTTTTGGCGCACAAGGGCTATTTTCCAAAAGAAAAACTCTGGACGTTGAGGAAGCTGGGGAGTTTATTACAGGGCCATCCACAAATGGGGCTAGCCGGGGTGGAGATATCGAGCGGCTCTTTGGGCCAGGGCCTATCGATAGCGAACGGCATCTCTTTGGCGGCCCGGCTCGATAAGTTAGATATAAGAATATATTGCCTGTTAGGAGACGGCGAGACAAATGAGGGCCAGGTCTGGGAAGCGGTCATGACCGCAAGCCATTATAAATTGGATAAAGTTTGCGCTATCATCGATTTCAACAAATTACAGATAGACGGGTTTTGCTGCGATGTCAAAGATATGGGCTCTTATATGCATAAGTGGAAGGATTTTGGATGGCACGCGATTGAGGTCGACGGCCACGATTTTACCAAACTAATTGACGCTCTCGATGAGGCGGGGGGGCTTAAGGGCAAGCCAACTGTCATTATTGCGCACACTGTGAAAGGCAAGGGCGTCTCGTTCATCGAAAACAAGGTTGAATGGCACGGCGTTGCGCCAAAGAAAGAGGAATATGAGCGCGCGATGAACGAGTTGGAGGAGGCATATAGAAAAATTCAAAATTAAAAATTGAAATTAACATAACTATCACAAGGAGATGCTTATGATTTCTCGAAAATTGAAACTTTTTATTAAAGTATACTGGGTTAGATTTGCTATCCTTTTGGCCATCCTTCTTTTATTGGTTCTGGCCATTTGGGGGATGATGTCATTAGAGTCCTTCTACAGGAACATAACGCTGGCGCAGCTCCCTATGCAGATATTGCTCGTCGCCTTCAACGCGGCCATCTTCGTCTTTTTATATATGTCCGTCTTAGGAGGCAGAGGATTCACGAAGTTCTCTAAAAAAATAACGGTCCGCGGCGAACTCGTCAATATCAAATGGTCCGATGTCATAGGCATGGATAGCATCAAGGAAGAATCGAAGGAGGTTGTGGAACTGATAAAGGATAGGGTTAGGGTCAAAAACATAGGCGGGAAGATTATGAGAGGCATATTGATGTTTGGGCCCCCGGGTTGCGGGAAGACATACCTCGCCAAGGCCATAGCCACAGAAACAGGGCTTCCTTTCGTCTCTATGTCCGGAAGCGAGTTCGTCGAACTATTCGTGGGCGTAGGCGCCTCCCGCATGAGGCAATTGTTCAAACGGGCGCGAGAGTTGGCGTATGGCTATGGCGGTTGTATAGTCTTCATAGATGAGCTGGATGCCGTAGGAAGAAACAGGGTATTTTCGGCTTATGGCGGCACTGAAGAAACCAACTCGACTCAAAATCAGTTGCTCGCGGAGATGGATGGCCTCCAGGAAATGGAGGATAAGTCAGGAGAGGCTCGACCCGAACAAAATATAGTCGTCATAGGGGCCACGAACGCCCCGGAAGAGAGAATAGACCCTGCCCTGAGGCGGCCCGGACGTTTTGATAGAATTCTCTATATTGACCTCCCAAGTCTACAGGATAGAGAGAAGATATTCGAGTATTATCTGGGCAAGGTAAAGTACGACAAGTCGATAGACATCGGCCGCCTGGCGCGTAAAAGCGTCCACAAATCGCCGGCGGATATAGCGAACGTGGTGAAAGAGGCCGCTCTCATAGCTACTAGAAATAGGAGAGAGGAAATTAAATTCGTGGATTTCTCCGAGGCCATAGAAAGAATAGAACTCGGTCTTAAGCATAAACGCATCCTTACGCCTAGGGAGAAGGAGATGGTGGCCTATCACGAGTCGGGTCATCTCATCACTACCTACCTTCTGCATCCTACGGAGGATGTATTCAAGGCCTCTATAGTGTCCCGCAGACATACGCTTGGTGTCGTGTGGCCCCAGCCGAGAGAGGAACTGTACACTCAGAGCAAAGAGAAATTATTAGCGGACGTAAAGGTATATCTATCGGGATACGCGGCCGAGAAGTTGAAGTTCAACACAACCGCTGACGGCGTCTGGGGAGACTTCAAACAGGCGACGACCATTGCCCACGCGATGGTCTGGATGCTCGGGATGAGCGAGGCCGGATTTTTAGGCGATTATACCGCCATTCCCCAATCCCAACTCTCTGACAGCATAAAAGAGAAACTGAACAATGAGACGGATAAGATATTCAAGAGTTGTCTTAAAGAGGTTGAGGAATTACTGAAAAAGGAAAGGCCTCTCCTTGACAGGTTCGCCAAAGAACTTATTGAAAGAGAAGAGCTCGATTACGATGAGATAGATGCTATCTTCAAAGAATACGGCAAGATGCATACGAATGCGGCGTAAATTTTTTCTTTTACTGGTTACTGATTACTGGTTACTGGTTACTTTTATCGGTTGCGGGCCATCTTATCCTGAAACACGGGTTAAAGAATCTATAATAAAGATATGCAAGAAAGAGTATGGCCTCGATGTCAAAGTAGCGACGGTAGGCAAAACAATAACCATTTATCTTCCGCTAACCCAACTGATAGATTTCACGTTCGCCATAACAAAGGAAGCGAGCGAGAAGATTAACGACGTGATCTTGACCGCCGCTCGTGTCACGCTCTCCACAGACGCGAAGGTAGATTTCTACTGCATAATCGCCCATGACGTAAGGATTCCGGAGATACAGATAGTGATAGTAAAATACGTCGACGACGTTAAGCGATTTTTGTTGAATGACATATCGAGAGGAGAATATTCGAAAAGGATGCTTGTCGATATACGTTTGAGCCCTCAAGCCCAGAAGGAGCGCGCCATAAAAGATGTATTCAGCAAGATGAAGTTGGATGAGAAGTGGGAGGACCAGGTGATGAATGAGTTCTTCAGGGCGGAACCGACCGGATTAGGAGAGATGGGTTACTGGGAGGGCCGTTTCTATATAAAGGATGTTACCTTGGCTGAATTTTTGGCGGAGCAGACAGCGAACAGGATTAAGATGGAATTCAAGGAGGATAGGTTCCTATCCGATAATTTTTTAATGAAGTCAGCAAAAGGAACATACGTCTCTAAAGAAGACGAGCGTTATTTCAGATTTGATGTTTCGGCAGCTCCGAATGGCGAGGCCGTGGAAATGAGCGCTCAAGAACTTCAGAACAAAGTCAACCAAGCGGCGCTGAGAATAGCATATCAGGTACTTCATGGATATAGGTTCGAGGATTTCAATTATGTTTTGGTTGTAGACATAACTGATGACAGGGCCACGAAGGTCTTGAAAGAGGACCTGAAGAATTTCAGGTCTAAGAACGCGAAGTTGGACGGCGCGATGGAAGTAGAGGTTTATTAAGGGAAACGGGATACGGGATACGTTTCCCGTAACCCTAACTTGGTATTACGAGGATACACGATGGCTCAGGATAAACCGAAGATGATTCCGACACGGGATGGATTCGGGCAAGGTTTAGTTGAAATCGCCAGGCTTAATAATAAAATAGTAGTTTTATCCGCGGACTTGACGGATTCGACAAGAGCGGCGTGGTTTAAGAAAGAGTTCCCTGAGCGTTTCTTCGGGATGGGCGTCGCGGAGCAGGATATGATCGGGACAGCCGCCGGGTTCGCCCTGATGGGAAAAATCCCCTTCGCCTGCACGTTCGGCGTATTCGCGTCAGGAAGGGCATGGGATCAGATAAGGATATCGGTAGCGTATATGAACCTCAACGTGAAGATCATCGGCACGCACGGCGGCATCTCCGTTGGTCCGGATGGAGCGACGCATCAGGCATTAGAAGAGATCGCGCTAATGAGGATACTCCC
>MHFL01000029.1:10297-15075 GCA_001804165.1 Omnitrophica bacterium RIFCSPLOWO2_01_FULL_45_10
TACTAAGGATGGCGACCCCTTCATCATAGGTAAGGCGAAAGTCTTAAGGGAAGGCAGGGATTTAAGCATAATCGCCTGTGGGCAGATGGTCTCAGAGGCGCTTGAGGCATGCGGCATATTAGAGAAGGAAGGCATCCGGGCCAGACTCATCAATTTGCATACTCCAAAACCGATGGACCGAGACACGGTGATAAGGGCGGCTCTCGATACAGGCGCGATCGTTACTGTGGAAGAGCATACGGTCTTGGCGGGTTTAGGCAGCGCTGTAGCAGAGGGGGTAAGCCAGAATCATCCGGTGCCGATGAGGATGATAGGCATCCAGGATAGGTTCGGCGTTTCGGGAGAGCCGGACGAACTCTTCGAATATTTCGGATTAACCGCAAAAGACATTGCCAAGGCCGCAAAAGAAGTCATCGCGCTTAAGAGATAAGTTGTAAAAATTTTACGTTATGGATTCGATAGAACTGCGCGCTCCTGCGAAGGTAAATCTATATATTAAGGTACTGAATAAGCGAAAAGACTCTTACCACAATATACTCACCCTATTTGAACGGATATCCCTCGCGGACCGTATAAGGTTAGAGAAAATATCGGAAGGGATACGACTATCTTCCGACAAACCTATAACGCGCGATATTAAGGAAAACCTCGCCTACAAGGCCGCCGAACTCATATTAAATCACAAAAAATTGAAAAAGGGCGTTAATATACGTATAGAAAAGAGAATCCCGCTCGGCGCCGGGCTCGGCGGCGGCAGTTCGGATGCCGCGGCAGTTCTCATGGGAATTAATAGGTTGTTCGATTTGAATCTTACGAAATCCGCCCTCATGAGATTTGCTCGAAAACTCGGCGCCGATGTGCCATTCTTCGTATTTAATACGACCTTTGCTATAGGAATGTCAAGAGGCGACCGGCTAAAAATTGTAAGACGGAGGCCGCGATTCTGGCACTTTATCGTATATCCTGGTTTCGAAATCTCTACGAAACAGGTATACATGGCGTTTGACAGGGCAAAGAAACGCCCCTTGACAAAGGGGCCCTTCGGTGTTAAAATAAAAACTCTTCTGGATGATCTAATGGGTTTTCGTCAGGCAAATATAGAATCTATGCTTTACAACGACTTGGAAGATATAGTTGTATTTAAGAAGGCAATTATTGGAAAAATCATAAGACGCTTGGCTGATCTTTCGGGTAAGAAGGCAATTGTAACCGGAAGCGGGCCAAGCGTATTTTGTATATGCAAGACGAGAAAGGAGGCGACAGAGGTAAGGGAGAGGTTGTTTAGAGTTACGCCTGCCAATGAAAGAGGACAATGGCAGACGTTTGTCGTGAGGACTAAAGGATCGAAGTAAACTTAAGGAGCACAAGATGGAGATCACAGAGGTAAAGGTTTTCCTAAAAGAAGGACAAGACAAAAGGTTGAAGGCATACGCGACGCTGACATTCGACAACATGTTCGTCGTCAGGAATGTGAAAGTGATAGAAGGGAACAGGGGGCTATTCGTGGCCATGCCTTCGAGACGAATTAAAGAACCGTGCCCAAAATGCGGTTTCAGAAACGTCATAAGGAGTAAATTTTGCAATCAGTGCGGCGAAGCGTTGCCGCAATCCGCGCCGAGAGTTCCACAAGCAGGAGAAGACCTGTCAAAACAGTCAGAACACAAAGACATCGCCCATCCGATTACCCCTGAGTGCAGGGATTATATACAGAAGAAGGTCCTCGAGGCCTTCGAGAACGAGAAGAAGGCCCCTTCAGCTCCTCGGCCAGCGGCTCAAGCAGCACCCAGAGATGTCGCACACGGCCCAAAAAGCATAGAAGAGGAAAATGATATAGAATTGTAGCCATATTGCCCGGTAGTGTAATGGTAGCACACGAGAATTTGGATCTCGGCGTCAAGGTTCGAATCCTTGCTGGGCAGCCAAATTTACGAAATATCTTGGGAGATCGTATCTTGAAAGACGTGATCGCGGTTGTGCTTGCGGCGGGAAAAGGGACGAGGATGAAATCCGGCATTCCTAAGGTCCTGCATAGAATATTAGGTAAATCGATAATCGTTCATATACTGGATTCCATAAAAAAGTCAGGCGTCAATAAGACGATAGTAGTCACGGGACACGGAAGAGGGCTCCTAAAAGAAGCGCTAAAAAAGGCGGCCGTAAAAGTCGTAACGCAGAAAGAACTTTTAGGAAGCGGCCATGCCCTAATTTCAGCAAAGAAGGCGCTTCAGGGGCGCTCGAATAATGTCCTCGTTGTGTGCGGCGATACGCCGTTGCTCAAAAGCGGCACTTTGAAAGAACTCATAGATAAACATAAACAATCAGGAGCGAGCGCGACCATCCTCGCGGGGAAACTGAAGGACCCGAGCGGCTACGGCAGAATCGCAAGAGACGGGCGCGGCAGGATAATAAAGATAGTTGAAGAAGAGAATGTCAAATTTTATGAAGGTTCAAAAAATGAGATAAACGTCGGGACCTATTGCTTTAAGGCGTTGGATATATTCGAGGCCCTTGGCAAAGTGAAACGCGATAATAAGAAAAAAGAATACTATCTTACGGATGCTATTGATATTCTAAATAGGGAAGGGAAATTAATAGAGTCCGTAGAGGCCGAAGACCCCGACGAGGCAATCGGTATAAACGAAAGAGCGGATTTGGCCGAGGCCACACAAGTTTTAAAGAAACGTATTTTGGAAGAGGTGATGGCAGGCGGCGTAACCGTAGAGGACCCTCAAACAACGACGATATACACCGGCGTAAAGATAGGCCGCGATACCGTAATCCATCCCAACACCATAATTGAATCCGAAGTCGAGATAGGCGAGGATTCTTCTATAGGGCCTCATGCCCGCTTAAGGCCCGACGTTAGAATCGGTAATCGAGTGGTTATAGGCGATTTCGTGGAACTTGTGCGCACGAGAGTCGGAGACGATAGCAGGATAAAACATCTTACGTATCTCGGCGATACGACGGTCGGCAGGCATGTTAATATCGGCGCCGGCACTATCACGGCTAATTATGACGGAAAAAATAAGAATAAGACTATAATAGAAGACGGCGCGTCTATAGGTGTGGGCGCCATGTTGATAGCGCCTGTGAGAATAGGCAAGGGAGCAGTTGTGGGCGCAGGCTGTGTAGTGCCAAAAAATCATAATGTGCCCAAAGGCGCTACAGTTGCGGGCGTGCCCGCAAGGGCATTAAAAAAGGAAGGCGCGGCATGAAAAATAAATTATTAATTTTCAGCGGCAATTCCAATAAAAAATTGGCCGGGGATATTTGTAAATTTTTAGGCGTTAAGTTAGGCGACGCGTCAGTCGGCATTTTTTCCGACGGAGAAATACGCGTCAAGATAAACGAGAATGTCCGCGGCCATGACGTCTTCGTAGTACAGTCAACGTCGTATCCCTCGAACGATTATCTTATGGAACTTCTGATTTTAATAGACGCGCTCAAGCGCGCGTCCGCCCAAAGGATTACGGCGGTCCTGCCGTATTTCGGATATGCCAGACAGGACAGGAAGGACCAGCCGAGGGTCCCCATAACAGCGAAACTCGTCGCGAACCTATTGACGACCGCGGGGACGAACAGGGTACTGACTATCGATCTGCACGCGGGCCAGATTCAGGGTTTTTTCGATATCCCTCTGGATCATCTATTTGCTTTTACCATATTTATGGATTATTTAAAGAAACTAAAATTGGACAAAAAACTTGTCATCGTATCACCCGACGTAGGTAGTATAAAGACAGCAAGAGCATATGCCAAACGTCTTAAGTGCGGACTCGCGATCGTTGATAAACGGCGCGTGAACGATGAGACGGCCGAGGTCATGCATATAATGGGAGAGGTCAAAGGTAAACATGCGGTTATAGTAGATGATATGGTTGCCACGGCCGGTTCGCTCGTTGAAGCGGTAGACGCGATAAAGAAAGAGGGCGCGCTGGACGTGCACGCCGCAATCAGCCATCCTGTCCTCTGCGGCCCGGCTATAGAGCGGATAAAAAAATCTCTTTTGCAGGAACTCGTTGTAACCGACACAATTCCTATTCCGAAGGAGAAGAAGATTGATAGAATAAAGGTGCTATCAGTAGCGCCGCTCCTCGGCGAGGCGATAAAGAGGATCCATAGCGAGGAATCAGTGAGCGTGCTATTTAGTTAAACTATGTAACAATAAAGGAGTGAGTTTTTATGGAAAAAGTCATACTTAAGGCAGAGTCAAGAACCGGCGCTGGGAAAAGAGAGGCGAAGGCCTTAAGGGCCAAAGGGCTGATACCGGCAGTCGTGTATAAGAGCGGGATGAAGACAGCGTTGAGCCTTCAGATCGCATTGCGCGGCCTGGAAGAAGTTTTACATACTAAGGCGGGGGAAAACGTCATCATAACGCTGAAGATATCGGGTAAAGACAAAACTATCAAAGATAAGACCGTCCTTATCAAGGAGATACAGAGAGACCCCGTAAGCGAAAAAATGTTACATGTGGATTTTCATGAGATATCCTTGACAGAGGCCTTAAAGGTGAATGTCCCTCTCGCGGCGCGAGGGGAATCGATCGGCGTCAAGGCGGATGGCGGCATATTGGAACACGTCATGTGGGAAGTGCAGGTTGAGTGTCTTCCTACCGCGATCCCGGAAAAATTTGAGATAGATGTCTCAAACCTCAAGATAGGAAACGCGGTTTATGTAAAAGATTTGCCTGCGGTCGAAGGGGTTAAGATATTAAATGATCCGGAGCTGATAGTCATGATAGTTAAGCCGCCGAAGTTAGAAGTTCCGAAAGAAGA
>MHFL01000030.1:0-127 GCA_001804165.1 Omnitrophica bacterium RIFCSPLOWO2_01_FULL_45_10
GGATACGGGGCGAGCTTCAAGGGGATAGCGCCTTTATTGGCGATGTTAAATTCCTGCTCGCCCGGAGTTACGGTTGTAAATATAGACAACGGCTTCGGCGCCGCGTATTTCGCGTCGATGATAAATA
>MHFL01000030.1:274-3300 GCA_001804165.1 Omnitrophica bacterium RIFCSPLOWO2_01_FULL_45_10
CGTAAAGCGCGGCGGCCTCGCCGGAACGAAATTTAACTGCCTGATAAACAAGCGGCGCCCGCGCCGGCACGGACACGCGACGCTTGAGTCTATCCTGAATTTGATAGATAAAAGCAGGCTTGACAAAAAGATCAAGGATCTTTCGAGCCGGATATTCTTAACCCTTGGGAAGGCCGAGGCCAGGGTACACGGGATGAAGTTAGGCGATGTCCATTTTCACGAAGTGGGAAATATAGATTCGATCGTCGATATCGTCGGCGCCGCGATCGCTGTCGTGGAATCCGGGGCCGAGAGGTTCTACTCATCGAGTCCCAGGCTCGGCAGGGGATATGCGGCGACCCTGGAGATTTTAAAAGGTGTGCCGCTTGAGGAGACTGAACTGGACGCGGAGCTCGTTATGCCTACAGGGGCGGCCGTCCTCAAGACATTGTCTTCGGGTTTCGGGCCCATGCCCTCCATGCGCATTGAGCGGATAGGATATGGCGCGGGCAGTATGGAATTCGAGGGCGTCCCCAACATGCTGAGGGTTGTGCTGGGCAGATCGGATGGGGCCTATCTGACCGATTCCGTTTTCGTCCTGGAGACGAATATCGACGATATGAGCCCTCTGGTCTTCGATTATCTCTTCGACAGGCTGTTCAAGGAGGGCGCGCTGGACGTATATATCACTCCGATCCAGATGAAGAAGTCCCGGCCGGCGTTTCAGTTGAGCGTTCTCTGTCATTGGGCGAGCCGTGAGAAGATCGCCTCCGTCATATTCGAGGAGACGACAGCGATCGGATTGAGATATTATAAGGCCGACAGGTTTAAGCTCGCCAGGCGGCTTGAGAAGGTTAACACAAGATACGGCCAGGTTAAGGTTAAGGTGAGTTCGGCCTCCTCCGGCGTCAAGACGGCCTCGCCGGAATACGAGGACTGCGCGAGGATCGCACGGACGAAGAGGGTGCCGTTTAAATCCGTTTACGATGAGGCAAGAAAAAATGCGTAAAATCTTTATTTTATTTTCTGGTTTCTGGTTTCTGGTTACTGGTTACTGTTTTTCCGACACCATCGAGCGATGGGACGGCCGCGAGCTTAAAGGGATAGTCGTTGAGGACTACAAGGATCGCGTTGTCCTTTCCACGCCAGAGGGCGAAATTGAGGTTATGAAGCAGGATATCAGGGCCCTGCGATACGACATCGAAGAGGAAAATCTCGTTAAGCTCGGCGACCGCGCCAAAGAGCGGGGCGAGTATGCCCTGGCGTATTCATACTACGACAAGGCCCTCAAGATAAATCCGGATTCAAAGACGGCAAAGGACGGCGCTGTATTCCTGCAGGGATATCTATTCCGGATAAACGAAGCCAAGAAGGAAGAGGATATAAGGCGCAGGGCGGAATTTGAGCAATATCAGACAATCGGACCGGACACCAGGTCCGCTGAAGAGCTTCAGAAAGAGGAGCTTCAAAATTTAAAATCCTCGCTTGGGATCACGTTAAGGCCATCCAGGGCAGGCGTTGAGCTCGAGGATGTCAATCGCCATTCGCCCGCGGCTGATGCCGGCTTGAAGGGCGGCGACCGCATCATAGCCATATGGGGCAAGCTCACGGGTTACATGGAATTAAAAGAAGTGGTAGGGCTCCTCCTGAAACAGGAGCCGCGCGAGATAAAGATGATCATAGAGCGCGATGTGGATGCGCGGCTTAACAAAAAACGGGGAATATTGTCAGGCACAAGAGAGATAATCGGCGCCCGTATGGGAATGGAATTTGACGGATTGACCCTGACTGATGTTACCGGAGGAGGATACGCGGATAGGGCGGGCCTGAAGGAGGGTGATCTGATAGTCAGCCTGGATGGCAGGCCGACACGTTACATGCCTCTTAAGACAGCTCTCAAGCTCATAAAGGCGAACAAGAAGGATTCTGTAAACTTTAGTATCAGGAGAGAGGCCACAATTTGGAGGAGATAGACTGATGCCGACCCAAACGAAGAAGTTCACAAGAAAACATTACTTTATAGCTCCCGGATTTCAGCTAAGGTATATCAGAGTCATACTGCTGGTTATGTTCGGAGCAGGCGCGTTGGCAGCGTATACGGTCTATTATCAGACCATGATACTCTTTGGAGAGAGGTTGGCAAGTGTCTATCCGCAAGGCCGGTTAATGGCAATTGTTAAGAGTATTAATATTCAGATATTATTCAGCCTCCTGTTGATAACTCCTCTTCTGGTAGTCATTGGGATATTCCTGTCCCATAGGATAGCCGGCCCTATATATAGGATGGAGAGGTTCCTGGGAGGATTGGCCAAAGGTGATATAGCCAATCGCCTCTCTTTGCGAAAAAAGGATGAGCTCAAGTCATTGGCGGACGGCATAAACATAGTTGTAGCCGGTCTGCGGGACAGGGTTCTTGCCGAAAGACAGATAGCCGATAAGCTGCGCCTCACAATCCGCGAGCTGGAGAAGCATTCCGCTGATGCCGGCCTTATAAATAGCCTGAAAGAAGAGATCGCCAGCCTCGAAAAGTCCCTCTCTAGCTATAAAGTATAGCAGGGTGCCTGCTCAAGTGCTCAAGGGTGCCTGGAGAAGGGTGCCTATAGCAGGGTGCCTGCTCTAGGGTGCCTACAGTAAGATTACCTGCCTTAGTAACTATTTTTTTCCTAACCATTGACTATATCTATATATAAGGTATACTTAATATCACCCCGTATGAAACAACGTAGAGTATGGCTGATTTTATGCGAATGCGTATAAAAGCGTATAAATCCGTATGAACGCGTAATAAGGTGCAGATGTGGAAGCAGACTTAGATTACAGAAAGGCCCTCGCGGAATATTTTTCAAAACAAGAAAACGTTATTTGCGCCTACTTATTTGGCTCGTGCGCGGCAGGGAAGGAGAGCGCCTATAGTGATGTTGACATTGCAGTTCTATACAATAGGGCTATTCCACCCGTGGAGTATTCCAACAAACAGATAACCTTATCGATAGACTTGAGCCGCTTGCTGGACAGAAATGTGGATGTTGTTATCCTGAATAGGGCCT
>MHFL01000030.1:3325-7028 GCA_001804165.1 Omnitrophica bacterium RIFCSPLOWO2_01_FULL_45_10
GGAAGGTATAAGGGTATACGAAAACCCAAAAAGACGCGGGAGGGCCTTCGAGGCGCATTCTATTGTTGAGTATTTTGATTTTTTGCCGGTCAAAAATATGCTTGAATCGGCTATAATTAAACGGCTGAGGGGAGCCTAGGCTTATAATGGTCAATCAGGCGCTTCTTAGGACGAAAACGGCGCATATCAAGAAGAGCATGGATAGGCTTCTCGGCAAGGCCGGTGTGCCGCGGAAGGAGTTCAGGGCCAACGCCGACATTCAGGATATCGTCACACATAACCTGCAGCTTGCTATTCAGGGCGCGATAGATATCGCAAGCCATATAATATCCGACGAGGGGTGGGGCGTTCCAAATACCCTTGTAGGGTTATTTGAGATATTGCGGGAGCACAAAGTTATAGATGAGAAAATGTCTGGGCTCATGAAGAAGATGGTTGGCTTCAGAAATATCATAGTGCATGAATATGATGACATCGATCTGAATAAGGTGCATCAGATTTTGACCGAACGTCTTGGAGATTTCGATGATTTCCTGAAACAGATTACCATGTTCGCGAATTTGTAATAGAATAAAGCAAAAGGCAGGCGTATGTCAGACGAAAATGTTTTTACGGTCCAGGAGTTGGCGTCTTACCTGAAGATGAGGCCGGTGACAATATACAAGCATGCCAAAGAAGGCAGGCTGCCGGGCTTCAAGGTAGGGGCCAACTGGCGGTTCAAGCGCTCGTCAATAGACCGCTGGATCTCAGTGCAGGAAGAGCGCGAGACAGCCGCAGTCAGCAAGTAATACCCAATTCGTCAGAAGCGAGTTGGGTATTGTTGTCTTCAGGCGGAGGACTACTTATGAGTAACTTTGCCATTGCAGGATCTTCTGGTTATATAGGACAGCTTTTATCAAAAAGGCTGGAATTATATAATGATTGTAAAAAGGTTGTCGGGATTGACATAAAGGCTCCCAAATTTACCTCGCCCAAATTTAGATTTTATAAAATTGATATCAGAGATAGAAATATTGGCGAAATTTTCGAACGAGAAAAGGTGGATACGCTGATCCACCTCGCCTTTGTTTTTAACCCAACTCATAATATAAAAGAGATGTATGACATTAATGTCAATGGTGCAGCCAATATCTTAAAAAATGCAGCCAAATACAATACCAAGAGAATCTTTATGTTTAGCAGCACAACTGCCTACGGGGCTCATCGTGATAACCCGGAGTTATTGACAGAGGAAAGTCCATTGCGTGGGAACTCGGATTTTTGTTATTCCAGCGATAAAGTTGAAGTTGAAAAACTATGCGAAGATTTCAGGAAAGAATTTAGAGGCATCACATTTACAAATATAAGGCCATGTATAATTTTTGGACCCAATGTAGACAACCATATTTCTCGATACATTTCTAAGGTGATTGTTCCATTGGTTGCAGGATATAATCCGAAATTCCAATTCATACACGAAGATGATTTACTGGATGCATGCATGCTGTTATTTGAAAAGAATGCCAGTTCAACATTTAATATTGTGGGCAATGAGTCCATCCTGGTTAACGAAATTCCCAGGGTTGTTAAACGAAGATTATTGGAACTACCTTTTCTATTGTTCTATACGCTGCATGAACTTATGTGGCAGTTGAGAATTCCAATAGTTGAAACGCCAGCGTCAATGTCAAGTTTTATAATGTATCCTTGGATTGCAAGCGGCGAAAAGGCGTATAGAGATTTAGGTTTTTTAGCAAAATATTCTTCTAAAGAAACACTTATGGATTTCTATAACAACAGGCTAGCAGAAAAATGAACCCATATTCTATACCGACGTTGATCGGGTCGATAACAGCATTTTCGATAGGTATATTAGTTTTATCAAACAATATAAAATCGAAAGTCAATAAAATCTTTTCGATGTTCTGTCTTAGCATTTTTGGATGGCTTTTTTCATTTACGATAGCATATTCAATGAAAAAACCATCGATTGCGCATGCATGGAGTAAAGTAGGATGCATCATGGTAGATTTTGCTGGCCCCATATTTTATCATTTTGTGGCCTTATTTTTGAATTTGAGAAGGGAATTAAAATGGGTTTATATAACGTATTTTTTAGCGTCTGTTCTGCTTCTGCTTTCCGTTGCCACTAATCTTATTTTTCTGTCCAAACCTCGGCATTATTTTTGGGGGTACTATCCAAATGCGGGCCCTCTTCATATCTTAGCAATAAGCTTACATTCAGCGATAATGATAAGAACCATAATCCTTTTTTATCGATTTATCAGTGATAAAAACTCTGTCATTTCAGAAAGACGTCGCAAACAGGCCAGATATATATTTTGGGGAACGTGTGTCATGACATTTCCAGCGCTAACAGATTATTTACCGAAATATGGCGTTGAGATATATCCTTTTGGGTGGGGGTTTATACTTATATTTTGTGCATTTATAGGTTATGCGATTGTTAAACATCACCTCTTGGATATCAACATAATTTTCCGAAAAACCATCATATATTCGTTATTGGCGAGTTTGATCACAGCAATTTTTGTTGTTATGATAGTCATGCTCGAAAAGTTCTTTCAGGGTTTTACCGGATATAGGTCGTTATTGGCATCAGCATTCATAGCTTTTTTAATAGCGCTTGGATTTAACCCGGCGAAAAATAAGATTCAATCATTTGTTGATTTATATTTTTTTAAAGGTACCGCGGAGGATATAGCTCAGGAAAATATAAGGCTTCATCAGGAATTGCTGCATCAAGATAGAATGAAAGCGGCAGCCACGTTGGCGGCGAAAATGGCCCACGAAATGAAGAACCCGCTGACGATAATAAAAACCTTTTCAGAATTTTTACCGGAGCGATACAATGATAAAAACTTTATAGATACTTTCAGCCGTTTAATAGAATCTCAAGTCAAAAAACTAAATTTTGCTATCCAGGACTTATTGGACTTTTCTAAGCTCTCACCACCAAGTCCAAAACCAGAAAATCTGTATAGCATTATCTATGAAATTTCAGAATTATTGAGCAACGATTTTTTGAAACATAGGATTAAAACAAAGCTTAATCTTCCTCAGGATGCTGTAATATTAGCCGATGCCAATCAATTAAAGCAAGTATTTCTGAATCTATTTTTGAATTCCATCGATGCCATGCCTCAGGGTGGAGAGTTGTTGGTATCGAGTAAAATTGTAAAAACCATCAATGGCTTATCGGCTTATAAGAACATTGGTGAAGCGACAATTGAGGTATATGTTCAAGATAGCGGCTGTGGTATTTCAAAAGAAAATATCAAACGTGTCTTTCAACCATTCTTTACTACAAAGCCAACAGGCACGGGGTTGGGACTCTCTGTGGTTCATGACATACTGGAGCAGCATAAAGCTAAGATAAGAGTTGAGAGCGAGGAAGGTAAATGGACGAGGTTTTTTATAACATTTCCTCTGTTACAATGTATCACAACTTTAACCGAGGGGACATGATTAAAAAGCATGAGCTAAAGAAGCTATCGGCAACACAGTATAAAAGTTCACAAGTGTTGAGTGTATATAAAATAGAAGCGATGTTTAATAAGATGGCAAAAATATATCGTGAATTACGGAACACTAACTTATGGCCATATTATAAGACATATGAACCAGGTAATAGAGAAGTCGAAGTTATTTACAGAGGAAAACAGTTCCTTATGTTTAGTAACAATAACTACTTAGGACTAGC
>MHFL01000030.1:7044-9173 GCA_001804165.1 Omnitrophica bacterium RIFCSPLOWO2_01_FULL_45_10
ATAGATAAATGTATAGAGGTACTTAAAGTATATGGTGTTGGGACTGGGGCTTCTCTAGCCGTAACAGGTTGTACTGGATATCATTCAAGTTTCGAAGAAAAAATAGCCAATTTTTATGGCTACGAAAGTGCCAAGGTATTTTCTAGTGGGTATATGGCAAATAGCGCTATTGTCTCCGCACTAGCGGATCCAAACACCATGGCTTTTTGTGACAAGTTTGTTCATAAGAGTTTTATCAATGCATTTATATTGAACGATATACCCTATATCAGATATAAGCACAATGATCCCGAAGATCTTGTCAATAAGATGAATTCGTTTAAACTCAAAAGAGAGAAAAAAAGACACCTTATTATTACCGAAAGCATTTTTAGCCAACATGGAGAAATTGCAAGGGTAGATGAGTTATCTAAAATTGCTAGACGGTATGATGCGATACTCATTGTAGACGACGCGCATGGTTTAGGAACAATTGGCAAGAGAGGGTGGGGTATATTAGATGAATTCAATCTAGATTCTTCACAAGTTGATGTAATTACTGGCGCTATGAATAAATCACTAGGTACACAAGGGGGATATATAGTCGCTAATCGAAATATTATCGATGTCCTGGAAGTGAAAGCAAGCGAATTAATATTTACTTCCAGCCTACCTGCAGTTTCAGCCGTAGCAGCTATAGTAGCCCTAGATGAGATACGAAATAACTTAGAGTTGTATTCCAGACTAAGGGAGAACGTTATATATTGTAGAAATGAATTCGAAAAACTAGGGATTGCTCTCCCCACATGTGTTACACCGATTATCCCAATAGTAATAGGCGATGAAACTCGTGCTTGTCAAATTAGTAGCGAACTTATGAAAAACAGAATCATAGCTATGCCTATCATACCTCCCGGCGTTCCAAAGGGTATGAGTAGAATAAGAATACAGATCACAGCTGCGCATGAAAAAGCAGATATAGATAAGCTTGTATCTGCGTTAGGATCTATAATGCAGATGTCAATAATGGAAGGAATTATCAGAGTTCCAGCATGATCGATTTTATATATAAAAAATTGCTGAAGCCCGTTTTTAAAGCTAGCAAGCTTGGGAATAGAATCACAAAAGGGGAAGCGGATTCTGGATTGAATTTAGATCATATGTATCTAGGATGCGCAAGGGGGATAGGTAAGTTTGGTAATTTTATCGATGGCGTTCTTTTAAATTTCCCCTCTGTAAAGGCTACAAGGAAAAAAAGGGCTATATTAATAAAAGTTTTATCAAATGAAGTAGCAAACAATGTTATTAATAATAAAACTAGCAGAATCGTAGATTTGGCGTCAGGTCCATCACGCTATCTCATAGATCTTGTTACAAAATTCTATCAACACAACGTAGAAGTGCTTTGTATTGATAATGATAAATTTTCAGTTAATTTCGGTAGAAGAATTACCCACAACAAACCCATTCGATATACGAAAGCCAATATTTTTAAATTAGAAACACTAAAAAGATTCTCAAAAAATGTTAAGTGGATACCAAATATAATCGTTATCACTGGTTTTTTTGAAACACATGATAATAATATAATGAGAAAAATATTAAGCGAAATATTTACTAATCTAGCCGAAGGCGGATTAGTACTATTTACTAGCCAAATGGATAATCCAAGCAAAGTACTTATGGAAAAAATTGGAAAAACAAGAAATGGTAGCCCTTGGCTGTTGTATTTTAGAAAACCAGACGAACTTCGAAGATCTCTTATAGAGATAGGTTTTAAAGATGTAATTATAAGTATAGATGAATGGGGAATTTATGAGTATTGCACAGGAAGGAAATATACCGTTAATAAATGAGATCTAACAACAAAGTATTCACTGCCATATGATATTTTTTAGTATAACAGGCCTAATTAACTGTCTTACTGCCACTGGGCTAGGGATATTTGTCTATTTGAATAATAAAACCTCTGAAGTACACCAGCGATACGCACTTTTTAATTTAGCAGTTGCTTTTTGGAGTTTTGGATATATTTTCTGGCCCATAGCGGAAACAAAACAAGAAACATTATATTGGTTCCGAATCTTACATATAGGCGCTATTTTTATACCCGTCTGCTTCCTTCATTTTACAACCGCCTTCTTAAAAAT
>MHFL01000030.1:9185-9826 GCA_001804165.1 Omnitrophica bacterium RIFCSPLOWO2_01_FULL_45_10
AGTTATTAAAAGTGGCTATTTTCTATCCTTGTTCTTTCTTTCGTTTATATTTTCTCCATTATTTATCAAAGATATGATACCGATTTCTATATTCAAATATTGGGGTGTTCCAGGTCCATTATATCATCTTTATTTGCTCATGTTTGTGATCTACGCACTTTATGCCTGCTCTTTACTATATAAGCAATATCGACAATCTGAAGGACTACGGAAAGCTCAGATTCGATGTATCCTGATAGGTATGCTTATTGGGTATATTGGTGGTTCTGCCAATTACCCACTGTTTTATAAGATTCCTATACCGCCTTATTTAAATATCGTTGGTTTTATCTACGTTGCTATGTTTGCGTACGCTATTTTAGCCTACAAAGTTCTGGACATCGAAGTCATTATCAAGAAGACCCTTGTGTTTGCGGGGGTTTTTGGAGCGGTGTACGCGGTGTTTGCGGTCTTTACGTTCATGGGGCAGGTGTTCTTTGAGAGATTTATTACGACTAATAGATGGATTGCGCTCATCCCGAGCGTCGTTGTCGTAACCTTCATATTCCGCCCGTTGGAGAACTTCCTCATAAATATAACGGACAAGTACCTGTTCCAGAAGCGATATGACTATAAAGAGCTGTTGAGGACGTTTACGACAG
>MHFL01000031.1:0-6733 GCA_001804165.1 Omnitrophica bacterium RIFCSPLOWO2_01_FULL_45_10
TTCGCGCGAGCCTCTTCATGGCGATGGTATCAGGATCATTCAAGTTCTTCGCGACCAAAGAGGCCCAACCCAAGGACGTTTTGTCCGGCTTGAACGCAAAGTTAATCCGCGAATCAACATCAAACCTTTTCGTTACGATGTTCTATGCCATATTCGATATCGCAAGTAAACGGCTCATCTATTCCAATAGCGGCCACCTGCCGCTCATATACCTGAAACGAGGAGGTAAGGTAGAATTTTTAGATGTCGCAATCGGCGCGCCTCTCGGGTTAATTGAGGGCGAATACGCGACCGGCGGGATGAATTTCAATGAAGGCGATGCATTCGTATTCTACACCGATGGAATAACAGAGGCGATGAACCGAAAAACTGAGATGTATGATAAAGAACGCCTTGCCTCGGTAATTGAGATTAATAGAGGCCTATCCTCCAACGCGCTTGTGTCCAGTATCGAGAAAGACGTGCGAAAATTCGAACCGAAGGAAATTCAGCACGATGACATGACGATATTAGTAATAAAAATAACTTAGTGGCAGGAACGTAGTAAATTCTGAGATTATTTGATATAATTATTAGGAATTATTATAGAGTGGGGCTGTGGTGAAGAGGGATCACATCACAATGGCATTGTGAGGTCACGAGTTCGATTCTCGTCAGCTCCACCAATTTTGCTGTAGTTTTCCGCATGGCAAAATTGTCCCGAGTTGACGGGGCTTAACGTGGGCGACTGAGGGACACAATAAGCGCAGTCCCTAAAAAAGCTTCCGCGAAAGCCGAAGTGATGGAATGGCAGACATGTCGGTCTCAAAAACCGATGTCCTTGCGGACATGAGGGTTCGACTCCCTCCTTCGGCACCAACAAAAAATACTGGAATACACTCGAGATTTTTTGTTTTAAAGGAAGAAGCGTTTTATCCATGATGCGCTTCTTCTTGAACAAACCATAACCTTGTTCTCAAGCAGATTTTAACCAAAAGCAGCATAGTCGGCACCTCAATTAGCACTCCCACGACTGTAGCCAATGAGGCCCCCGAAGACAACCCGAAGAGGATTGTCGAAGTCGCGATAGCCACTTCAAAATGGTTACTGGCCCCAACCAATGCTGAAGGCGCGGCATCCCTATAGGATAATTTCAACCATTTGCCCAATGCGTAGGTCACGAGAAAAATAAGGCAGGTTTGGATAAAAAGCGGAATCGCAATCAACAAAATAATCTGCGGCTGATTGATAATAAGATCTCCTTTAAACGAAAACAGCAAAACAAGCGTAAGTAATAAGGCGCATATTGAAACCGGCGTTAAATAACGCAGAAATTGCTCTTCAAACCATTTAAATCCATTCTTGTCGATTAACCATTTTCTAGAATAGTATCCCAAGAATAAAGGCAGGCCGACATAAATAACGACCGACAGCGCAATCGTCTGCCACGGAATAGGCATTTTATTCACTCCCAAGAGCCATCCCCCAAGAGGCGCGTATAGAAATAGCATTGTAAGCGAATTGATAGCAACCATGACCAGCGTATGCCCGTCGTTGCCTTTGGCTAAATGTCCCCATATAAGCACCATTGCCGTGCAGGGCGCAATCCCCAATAAAATACAGCCGGCAATATACGATCTGAATAGTTCAACTTCACCGCCGCCCTTAACAATTTCTGTGCCCGGAAGCCAGCCTTTGAACAGCACGCCGATAAATAACGCCGCAATCGCAAGCATGGTGAACGGCTTTATGCACCAGTTGACGAAAAGCGTAAGTAATACCGGTTTAGGGGCCCTGCCAGCCTTTACCACTTCAGCAAAATCAATTTTTACCATGATAGGATACATCATAAAAAACAGGCAGATAGCGATCGGAATCGATACCTGATAAATCGATAGACTATCCAATGCGCGAGCTACGCCCGGAAAAAACTTACCCAAGAGGATTCCTATGACGATACACGCAAAAACCCAAGCGGTAAGATATTTCTCAAAGAAACTTAAGCGTCGCTCTTCGTGTATATAGCGCTCCATTTTTACTCCTCTACAACTTTACAGCAGCCGCCTTCGATTCGGATAGCTTTGATATTCACTAAACCGTCGGCAATCTTTCTCTGTGCCGAAGTCAATATCCGCGAGAACGTAGGGCGGGAGATCTTCATAAGTTTTGCGGCGTCTACTTGCTTTAACTCTTCAAGGCAGGCAAGACGCACCGCCTCGAATTCATCGAGCGTCAAATAGACGCCTTTCAACTTATTCAAAGGTTTGCGCAGCGGCTTAAAGCACCGCTCACCCGGAACGCATTTTACCCATCTCGTCTTTTTTGGCCTCATTGCACAACTCCGTTATGAACAAATGTTCATAATCATAGTAGCATACCGGAAAGTGCTGTCAACAAATTTTTAATAATTACAACATCCTAAAATTCAATTGACGGATTGGCGCTATTGTAGTAATCTTTTTCTCATGCGCATTGGAGTGCATGTTTCGATAGCTGGGCATATATATGAGGCGCTTGAACGAGCGCACCACTTAGGCTGTAATACGATGCAGATATTCAGCCGCAACCCACGCGGTTGGCGGGTGTCGAAATTGGATCCTCAAGCAGTAGGGGAGTTTAAACGGTTAAAGTCGCGATATGACATAAGGCCCGTTGTCGTGCATATACCATACTTAATTAATCTTGCCACACCGGATGATAAATTATACAAAAAGTCTATTGCCGCGTATATCGAGGATATAGAGCGCGCTGACCATTTGGCGGCAGAATATTTCGTGACGCATCTCGGAAGTCATTCAGGCAGCGGTGAAGAGAAGGGCATTGATAGATTTTTAAAAGCGCTTAACGAAATTTTAAAGCGCGCAAAGCCTAAAACCACGGTGCTATTAGAGACGACCGCGGGTTCCGGCTCGTCGATAGGATATAAGTTTGACCACCTGCGGCGCATAATCGACGGACAGGATGAGAGACGTGCTGTCGGTGTATGCCTGGACACATCCCATGTCTTCGCGGCAGGATATGATATTAAGAGTAAAGAAGGCCTGGAGAGGACATTGATAGAGTTTGAAAAAATATTGGGGCTTAAATTACTCAAGGTTATTCATTTTAATGATAGTCTCGCGGCCTTCAATTCTCATGTTGATAGACATCAACATATAGGTAAAGGCGAGATCGGTTTAGAGGCGATGGGCCGCATTATAAATCATCCTAAATTGAAAAACACCGCGTTCATAATGGAGACGCCTAAGAAGACGGAGAAAGATGATAGGATGAACATGGCGGCGGCGAAACGATTGATAAAAAAGTAGTAGCGCAGGCTTAAGCCTGCGCTACAATTGCTACAATTGCGGATAACTATGGAAAACAAGAACATATACCCATTTGACGAAATCGAGCCGAAGTGGCAGAAGTTCTGGCGCGACAACAGGCTCTTCAACGTCGATACGGACAAGCATCAAAATAAATATTACTGCCTTATGATGTTTCCGTATCCATCGGCGGCCCTGCATGTCGGCCACGGCAGAAATTACATAATAGGCGACGTTGTAGCGCGATACAAGATGATGCGCGATTTTAATGTCCTCACTCCGATGGGATGGGATGCCTTTGGCCTTCCTGCCGAGAACGCCGCCATAAAAGGCGGGCTCAATCCGAAAATTTCCACGTTGAATAACATACAGACCATGAAGAGACAACTCCGTCAGTGGGGGGTTGAGTACGATTGGGATAGGGAGGTTACATCATGCCTTCCCGATTATTACAAATGGACCCAGTGGATATTCGTGAAACTTTATGAGAAAGGCCTTGCGTATAAGAAGAAGGCCTTCGTGAACTGGTGCCCTTCGTGCAAGACTGTCCTTGCGAACGAACAGGTTGTAAACGGCTCATGCGAGAGATGCGATACTGAGGTTACGCAGAAAGATTTGGAGCAATGGTTTTTTAAGATTACCCATTACGCCGAACGCCTTCTGAATGATTTAGATAAATTGACGGAATGGCCGGAGCGCGTCAAGATAATGCAAAGGCATTGGATTGGGAGAAGCGAGGGCGTTGAGATAAATTTTAAGATAGACGGCATGGCTGAAACCTTGAAATGCTTTACGACGAGGATTGATACAATCTTTGGAGCGACATTCATCGCTTTAGCGCCTGAGCATCCGCTCGTGGATACCCTCGTCAGGGGATGCAAGGACGAAAAAAAAGTGTCAAGCCAGATTCAGAAAATGCGCGATGAGTCTAAAATCGACAGGGCGCAGGATACGGTTGAAAAAATAGGTGTTTTTACCGGAAGATACGTAATAAATCCCGCTAATAACGAACGCGTTCCCATCTGGGTATCGAATTATATCTTGATGGAATATGGAACAGGCGCAATAATGGCCGTGCCGGCGCATGACCAAAGGGACTTCGAATTCGCGAAGAGATACAAATTACCCATTAGAGTAGTTATAGATGATACGAAGAAACATCTTGACCCAAACACTATGGAAGAGGCGCACATAGGCGATGGCGTCATGGTGAATTCCGGGCAGTTCAACGGCCTCGAATCGAAAGTCGCGGTAGAGCGTATCGCCGGTTACTTCGAGGAAAAAAGGTTCGGCAAGAGAAGCATCCAATACAAGTTAAGAGACTGGCTCATTTCGCGGCAAAGGTATTGGGGCGCGCCGATACCTATCATATATTGCGTGAGATGCGGAACCCTGCCCGTTCCGGAAAAAGACCTCCCCGTTCTTCTTCCTGAGGACGTGGAGTTCAGGCCCACCGGCGAGTCGCCGTTAAAATTGTCAAAAGATTTCGTTAATACGAAATGTCCGAAGTGCGGGAACGAAGGCGCATCGAGAGAGACCGACACGATGGACACGTTCGTTGATTCAAGTTGGTATTTTCTACGCTACATAACGCCGAATTTGAATGATCGGCCATTTGATACGGCCCTTGTGAACAAATGGCTTCCCGTTGATCAGTATATAGGAGGAATAGAACACGCGATTCTTCACTTAATGTATTCGCGCTTCATAACGAAGTTCTTCTCTGACATAGGCGTTGTTAGTTTCGACGAGCCGTTTAAGAACCTCTTTACTCAAGGTATGATAGTAAAAGACGGCGCAAAGATGTCAAAGTCCAAGGGCAATGTAGTGAGCCCTGACGAACTGATTAAAAAATACGGCGCTGACACTGTCAGACTTTACACGCTTTTCATAGGGCCGCCGGAAAAGGACGCGGAATGGTCGGATAGGGGAGTAGAAGGCGCGTATAGGTTTTTGGGAAGGGTGTGGCGGCTGGTTGAAAAGGTTCAGACGTCGTCATTGCGAAGCGCCGAAGGCGCTGAAGCAATCTCTGAAAGCGAGATTGCTTCGCTTCCTTTGGCCGCTCGCAATGACGCACTGAAACGTAAAATACATCGGACGATAAAGAAGGTTACCGAAGATTTGGACAGCGGATTCCATTTTAATACGGCAATAAGCGCGATAATGGAACTCGTAAATGAAATCTACGCAGTAACGGCGCCTGATAGCGGCATACTGCAAGAGGCAATCGAAACGACAATAGTTCTGCTCTCGCCAATCGTGCCGCACATAGCAGAAGAGATGTGGCAGATGATGGGGAAGAGGAACAGCATATTTCGATTGAAATGGCTCGCTTACGATGGATCTCTCTTAGTCGAAAAGATCATAACGATGCCAATACAGGTAAATGGAAAACTCAGGTCCAAGATAGACGTGGCTATAAACGCGCGGGAGGACGAACTAAAGGAAAAAGTTTTGTCCGATCCAAAAATCAAGGGAATAGTGCAAGACAAGAGAATTAAAAATTTCATAATCGTTCCCAATAAACTCGTCAATATAGTTGTTTGACTCAAAAAGCCCCATGTTTAACCTCACGAGAACCGAAAGAGGGATAATCGTATTTCTAATCTTCACACTCCTCATAGGCATAACCCTCATCATATACCAAAAATCGCGTCCGCCGATTAAATTAGAAATAGGGAAATTTGCGGTAGAAGAGGAAGTTGACTCTGGCCGAATAAATATAAATACAGCCAGCGCGGAAGACCTGACGCAATTAGAGGGCGTGGGAAAGGTCATGGCTCAGCGCATAATCGAACACCGAGACAAGGCGGGTAAATTCGCTTCCATCGAAGATATCAAAGACGTTAAAGGCATAGGCGATGCGATGTTTGAGAAGATCAAAGATGACATTACCGTGGAATGAACACATAGGTCTAAAAGTGCTACCTCGTACCATCGCGAAGGTACGGGGCGTAAGACTGAAAGAGCTATTTGCTAAGAGAGGCAGGCGACTATCAGAACTCGTAAGAGAAGTAGTCAAAGAATTTTCCTGTTAGGCAGAAAAAGGGTAGATGTCTTTCTATTGCCTTAACGTAATTTATATGATATATTTACTACACTATTAGCGTTAGTACGAATCCAGTTAAAAGCAATCCTATGATAATACGGGGACGCAAAGCTAAGGATCTAGAGAAATCTAAAGTAGTCTAGATAGCCAATCTGCCTGGAAAAGGTGGGTTGGCTTTTTTGTTTTTAAATAGTTAAACAAACTTTTCAAGGGCTATACGATGAATAAAAAACTGAAACAGTTATTCTTTAAAATAACCGCTTCAATTTTAGCCTTCATATTCCTTATCGCAGATGTTTCATGGGCGAGCCCACCAACTCAAAACAGCCAAGATTATAACCTCGCAGTACCTTCGCGTTGCCAGCAACAGCCAATAAATGCCGAAACAGCCCGATTT
>MHFL01000031.1:6756-30556 GCA_001804165.1 Omnitrophica bacterium RIFCSPLOWO2_01_FULL_45_10
GAAAATAGATCTGTCACGAGTTATTGTTAAAGATGGCGTCATATTAGTTCCGTGCGAGATAAAAGGTAAAAAGATAATTATACAGATAGCGCCAAAAGACAGTCCTGCGGCCAAAAATTTAGTCGGCTATGAATGGCCCATATATGATAAATATGTCATAAAAGGAGCGGAGAAGAAAGATACAGAACTTTCATAGATTGTCATATTCCTGCCAAGGGCAGAACCGGTGGATTATGAAGTGCTCAAGAATAATTATACGGCTGAAAAGGCTGCGTTGGTGGCGACATAATTTATAAAACTATCTTTCTTAGATATAAAGGCTATTGCTAACGATAGCCCTTTGCTATGATATAAAAATTAACAGTTATGTGGAAATCTTATAGCGATATTCGACGTTACCCAAAAATCTCCTTATCCGAAGAAAGATGTTTGATTTTAGAGGAAAATATTTAGACTGTCGTTTACAAGGCGCTATTTATGTGATATACTTTAAATATAAATAAAGACAAGGAGAAAACGCATGACTACAAAACAAGCCACAGCCGAAGTATTTCTGACAGCGTTTAGAGCGCTTCCGCGGGATGAACAGAACGCTTTTCTGTTCACCATTGTTAAAGACCATTCTTTTAGAGAGGATGTTATAGATCTCGCCATCGCTGTGAAACGAAGCGCCGAGAAATGCAAAAAACTGCATACATTTGTAAAGCATCTTAAGAGGGCTCGCAATAATTGAGTAAATATTCGGTCGAGATAACAACTAGCGCCCAGCGCCAGTTTAAAAAGCTCTCAAGCGGCATTCAGGATCGTATCCTCCCAAAGTTATTTTCTCTAGAAACTCATCCAAGGCCTTTCGGCAGCCAAAAATTGCGCGACAGCAATTTCTACCGCGTCAGAGTCGGAGATTATAGAATTATTTACTCTGTAGACGATTCGAGAAGAATCATAAAGATCCTTGACGTTGCCCATCGCAGAGAAGTCTACAGATAGTTATTTTCTAATGAAACGGCCCGCTCTCTACATCGCGATCGCATACTCACTTGGCATACTGTCATCATCCTATTTTAAATTTTCCATTCTGTTTGCCCTCGTCTTTACCGCCGCGTTTATCATAACCGCATTAGTTTTTTCAAAGAAAAATTTCGTTTCCCACGCGAGCCTATATCTTGGGATATTCTTCTTCGGGATAGTTCACCTCGAGAATTCTTGCCTACTTCCGGCCAATCATGTATCGAATTTTTTAGAAGACCAACCGAAGCGAATATTATTAAAAGGGTCGGTCGCGAACGACCCAGAAATAGGCAAGACCCATTATAAGAAGGAAAAGACATCTTTCACGCTTACGGTGAACTCTATAAGCCGTAGGGCAGGTTTCCGCCTTCGCCAAGGCTTCGGCGGACAGGTAAACCTGCCCTACGGCTGGCAAGATGCGACTGGTATGGCAAAGGTCGATGTATATTCCGACAGGAGAATGCCAATCTCGTATGGCGACGAGATAATATTGAAAGGCGTTCTTCAGGAGCCGCATGGGCTGCGCAACCCAGGCCTTTTCGACTATTCTAAATATTTGAAGATGAAAAACATTTACGCCGTATTGAAAGTGAAGGGCGCGCATTCAGTGAAAATCATAGGCAGGGGGCATTTAAATCCTCTTAAGAAGGTAGGTTTCAGAATAAGGCACTGGATTAGGGATTCATTGGACGAGCATTTTAGACAACCCTTCAATGGGTTCTTGAAGGATATTCTAATAGGCGATAGGACAGGTCTAAACAAAACTTTAGAGGGCGAGTTCATAAAAACGGGGACCGTCCATATTCTATCCATAAGCGGCCTGCATATCGCCCTTATAGCCGGCATCTTTCTATTTCTCTTTCGTATTTTTACAATTCCAAAAAAGCCAGCCTTTATATTGGCGATCATCTGCTTAATCTTCTATTCCTATGCCGCGGGCGCGAGTCCGCCGATCATCAGATCGACCATAATGTTTTCGCTCATAGCGTTCGGCTTTATTTTAATGCGGGATAACGATATCTTAAATTCGCTCTCCATCGCGGCCATCCTTATACTACTGGTAAATCCGAAAGAGCTATTCGATCCGGGTTTTCAACTCTCGTTTCTATCCGTGGGGGCAATCGTAATAATTTCGCCGAAGATACAAAAGTTATTTGCGCCTGGTGTGGTAAAAGGCGCCGCATTAGCTAAGCGGACTATTGCCGACAGAATTAAGGTATATCTTACGACGGCCCTCTCCGTTTCGATTGCGGCCTGGCTTGGGACATGGCCGTTTGTTTCGTTATACTTCAATATCGCCTCCCCGATAGCTCTCATCGCAAATCTTATAATCATCCCAATCTCATCTCTTATACTCGGCCTGTCAATTTTCTTCTTATCGATCGCGCCTATATCGAATCTTTTCGCGCATCTTGCGGCAAATGTCATTTGCATGTCCGGCCGCTCACTCTTCATCATAAATCATATCTTATCGGAAACACCGTTCTCTTATTTTAGGACGCCGTCGCCGTCAGGGGCGTTTATCATATTGTATTACGCGTTTTTATTTTTGCTTTGCTCGCCGAAAAGAATTGTATTTGGAAATATGCATATCGGAAAGACGCGTCTATTTAGTGTCCTTTTATTCTTTTTAAATATTTTATGCTGGAACTCCGTTTTGGATATAAATTTAAATAAAAATCATCTGAAGGCCACGTTTTTTGACGTGGGGCAAGGCGATTCAGCGTTAATAGAATTTCCCGGCAAACAGACGCTGCTGATTGACGCCGGCACCGGCTCCACTAACGGCGAGGAATTTGACATAGGGAAGGAGGTGCTCGCGCCATATCTCTGGAATAACGGCATAAGCACAATCGACGCCGCGGTCGTAACCCATTTTCATAAAGACCACTCAGGCGGCATGCCCTACGTATTAAAAAATTTTAAGGTTGGGACGGTAATAACGAACTCAAGTTCGCCCCGCGATAACGCGTCATACGATGAATTTAAAAATATTGTTACGACGAAGAGGATTCGACATCTCATAGCGGGAGAAGGGGATTCGATAAAGGGCTTTGACAGCGCGGATATTTATGTTTTGAATCCGCCGTTCGGGAAAAGTATCGCTGATACAAATGAAAATTCGCTCGTCATGAAGATCGTTTATCGAGGCGCAACTATTATTTTCTGCGGCGATGTAAGCGGTGACGCGATTGCTAGGCTATGTCGATACAGCAGTTTCTTAAAGTCGGACGTATTAAAAGTTCCTCATCACGGCGGTAATTTGGGGAATATGGCGATGGTGAAAAATTTTTTTAAAAAAATTTCTCCTAAAATTTCCGTTATAAGTGTAGGTCGACTAAACCACGCTGTGCCTTCAAAAGAAACGCTGGATATCATAACTTCTTTAAATTCAATAAGTTATGAAACTAAAAATTACGGCGCCATTGAGATCGTGATGGCTCAAGACTCTTTAGCAGTGAGCCCAACAATCAAACAAAACTAACTTTTTTATACCTTACCTTGACATTTCTAACTTTATGTGATATAGTTTACAATGATTTTAGATAAACTTTAGTCATTATATTTTAACCCTGAAATTTCCTCTGTGGAATTTCAGGGTGGCCATTCTGAAATTTGACAGAGCAAAGTTCAGAATTTAAAAAATAGGAGGGCGCCGGGAAAAGTGGAAGAATATACCAGCGTAGACGAGAGGCGAAGATACAAAAGATTACCGTCGAGCTTATCGGTTCAGTACAGAGATTTGAAAAAATCCGTTGAGCTGCCTACGGGAACTGTGGCTAGAAATGTAAGCGAGGGCGGAGTCTGTTTTAATTCTAAAGAATTCATATCGTTGGCGTGCCGTTTGGTGGTCGAGATAAACCTTCCGGCGCTGCCCAGGCCCATAAAGGCGATATCCAAAGTCGCCTGGATCAGGAAACTTTCGGCAGGCGACGAATACGAACTGGGAAACCAGTTCTTAGAGATGACAAAAGAAGACAAGTCCCACATCAGCAATTTCATAAACGGCCTCATGAGCGCGCCGCTATAAAGATACTCTCCAAAAGCCCCATTCCACCAAACCTATTATTGTTTTGACCGAGTAGCTGTTTTATGTTAAAATAAAGTCGAATGAAAAAAATTATATTTAACGCTATCTTCATCAGCGCGTTTCTGTTCGCCTTTTTAACCGTATCCCATGCCTATTGGATATGGACGCCTGAGAGCAAGAAATTCATAAATCCGAAATACGCTGTCAAAGACAGCCCCAAGGAACAGTTCGATTGGGCAATGGGTTTCTACGACTCAAAGGACTATCAAAGAGCGGCGGCTGAGTTCGAAAAACTGACGAAACATTATGAATATTCAGAATATGCCTCCAAAGCGCAGTATTATGTCGGGCTATCTTACGAGAATATGGGAAAATATTATACCGCCTTTCAGAATTATCAGAAGGCAATAGATAATTTTCCACACATTGAGAATATCGATGAGATCATCGAAAGGGAGTTCAACATAGCCAATCTCTACGCGAGCAAAGATAATCCAAAAGTATTAGGAGTGGACATCCTTACGTCTTTAGACAAGGCGGTGGAAATATACAAAAAGGTGGTCGATAACGCGCCTTACGGAAAATTGGCCGATGAGGCGCAGTTCAGGATGGGCGAGGCCCTAAAGCGCGCCGAGAGATACGACGAGGCGATAGAGGCATTCCAGAAACTTATCGACGACCATCCGACCTCGCGCCTGGCGGATCAGGCAAAGTATGAGGCCGCATATTGCGCGTACAAAGCATCCCTGAAGCCAGCTTATGACACGATGACTACGGATAAGGCGATCAAGGCGTTTGAGGATTTCACTGGATCGAACCAAGACGAGGAATTGTCCCGTGATGCCGATGAGATAGTGAGGCGACTTAAGGAAAAAAACGCCGAAAAGGCTTTCTCGACAGCGCAATTTTACGAGAGGCAGAAACGCTACGAAAGCGCGATCCTGTACTATTCTGACGTAATAGACAAGTTTCCCGAAACTAGTTTCGCAAACTCGGCCAAGGCGAGGGTCGAAGATCTCAAAAGGAAATTAAAGAAGTAAGGGGGCCTAAGAGTGAGAATGGGAAGATTAAGTTGTGCGCCGGTCTTATTTTTCATGTCTATGCTCCTCTTGGCAGGATGCGGCTATACGACGCGATCGCTACTTGCGCCCGAGCACAAGTCGATATATGTAGAGAAGTTCGCGAACAAGATCCAGATAGCGGAAGAGACAAGCGATGCCAGGATGTACAGGGGCTATAGACCCGGCCTTGAGGTGGATATAACGAAAGCCGTTATAGATAGATTCTTGAGCGACGGGAACCTTAAAATCGCGTCGCAGGAAGGCGCGGATCTCATTCTCAAGGGCGAACTCGTAGACTTTAAAAAGGATGCCCTGAGATACGACGCCAATGATAACGTAGAGGAATACAGGATAAAACTGGTCGTTAACCTCGAACTCATGAGCGACAAAGGCGTTATCTGGGAAGAGACAAACTTTGCCGGTGACGCCACTTACAGGACGACAGGCGCTCTCGTAAAGTCAGAAAGCGACGCAATAAAGGACGCGACTCAGGACCTTGCCAGGCGTGTCGTTGAAAGGACGATCGAGGGATGGTAGATCCCAAAAGGCCTTCCGTATTTTTATTCATAGGAATTGAGGATTACCTTGCCGAGAAAGCGATAGATGATTTAAGGTCGTCCGTCATGGATGACGCTTCGAAAGAGTTGGATTATAAAATATTCTACGGCCAAGAACAGACGAGCCGCGAGATATTGGACTGCGTAAAGACATTTCCATTTTCCGCCAAAAGGAGGCTTGTCGTAGTTAAGGACTGTGAGAGGATAAGCGAAGAAGATACGGCGCGCTTAATCGACTATATGAAGCGGCCTTCCAACACGGCGTATCTCGTGCTCAGAACAAAGGATGAAACCTTTCTCAAAGAAAACCCTGAAGTTGGCCGGTATGTGACTGTCCGGAGATTCGGGGCCTTTAGCGATTACGAACTAAAGGGATGGATAAGGCAATTTTTCTCTTTGAGATCTAAGTCAATAGACGAAGAGGCGCTCACTTCGTTAAAAGAATTATATGGCCAGAGCATATCGCTGTTGGTTCAGGAACTGGAAAAACTTGTCACATCAGTAGGTTCAAGGCCGGATATCAGAATGGCCGATGTGGAGGAATTATCGGTCCGCATCGTAGCGAAATCGGCCTTTGACCTTACCTACTTCATCGGCAGGAAAAGTTTGGACGACGCGTTGAGCCTGATTCATGATCTGATGTTGAGGGGGAAGAAAACTTTCGAGATCATAGGCCTGTTATCTTGGCATATGAACCGGCTTTTAAGGGCAAAACGGCTTCAAGAAAAAGGCGAATCCGATTCTTCTATCTTAAATGTCCTTAGGGTGTCACGGCTGCAGGCAAGGGAATTCTTGAGGCAGGCAGGATTTTTTTCGACGGCTCAGATTGAATCGAAATTAAAGACGCTTTTAGAGGCGGATATTGATATAAAACGCTCAAAGTTCGACCCAAGACTTGTTTTAGAATTCGCCTGTTTAAGGTTATGCCTTTGATGGGACGATTGAGAGCTTCTTCATAAGGCGGGATATCCTTCGCGATGACGCATTCCTGTGAATTACACCTTTTGAGGCGGCTCTGTCTATTTTAGTGACAATGGAATTTATCAGCGCCTTAGCCTCGCTTGCCTTCTTTTCCGAGATTAATCTTTCGAACTTCTTTGTGAGGGATTTTATCTCCGAAACGGTCGCTTTATTCTTAGCGTGCCTTTTCTTCGACTTTCTCAATTCTTTAAACGCGCTTTTTTTAATCGGCAATTTCGTTACTCCTTTCGTCGAATAGGAATTTGTAAAATATAACAGATTGTTCATGATTTGTCAAGGAATTTAGAGATTTATGAGTAAACTCTGGTTGATAAAGTCTACGGGTGTGATAGGTGCGGCGACGGCCATAAGCAGGATATTAGGTTTCGCCAGGGACATCATCATAGCGGGACTTTTTGGGACAAGCGTAGAGGCGCAGGCCTTTGTGGTCGCGTTCCGCATCCCGAATAGTTTGAGAGACCTTGTCGGTGAAGGCGCCATGAACGCGGCAATAGTTCCGGTCCTAACCGAATATAGGACCCTAAAAGACGAAAAGGAGTTTTTGCGCGTTTCAAGGGTGCTCTTTAATGTGTCGGTGGTCATTCTTTTGAGTTTAACGGTTCTAGGGATAATATTCTCACCTTTAATAGTTAAAGTGATAGCGCCCGGATTTATAAGCGACCCGTATAAATTCGATCTTACAGTGAAGCTGAATAAACTTATTTTCCCGTATCTGGTCCTGATAGGGCTGACCGCCTATTCGATGGGTTTATTGAACGCGCTGCGTCATTTTGCCGCGCCCGCGTTCGGGCCCTGCCTTTTGAACATCTCCCTCATCGCCGCCGGTCTCTGGCTTTGCCCCAAGATTGGGGTAATGGGGCTTGCGATAGGAGCGCTGGTTGGAGGGGCATTGCAATTATTGCTGAATATTCCTGTTATTTATAGAAAGGGCCTGAGTTTTAGTTTCAAAGACGGATTTTTCCACCCCGCTGTGGGAAGGATAGGGAAACTTTTGATGCCTCGGGCGCTCGGTTCAGCGGTCTATCAGATGAATATATTTGTGGATACCATACTTGCCTCGCTTGCGTCGATTGTCGGGCAAGGCGGAGTGGCGGCGCTATATTACGCGAACCGTCTCATCCAGTTTCCGATGGCGATATTCGGCCTCGCTCTTGCTCAAGCCGCCTTGCCAAAGATGAGCGGCGAGTTCGCGGTTAACGATATAGCAAAATTTAAAGAGACGCTCTCATTCTCTTTACGAGTGGTATTCCTGATAATGCTGCCCGCGAGTTTTGGCCTGGGGATATTGGGCGATAGGATAGTAAGCATGCTCTTTGAAAGAGGGGAGTTCACGGCGTATTCAACCGCGATAACTCAAAGCGCATTATTCTTTTATTCGTTCGGCCTTTTTGCCTACAGCGGAATAAAATTATTGGTCAGTTCTTTCTACTCTATGCACGATACGATGACGCCTGTTAAGACAGCCTTCTTTTCGGTAATTTTAAATATCATATTAAATCTTATCCTAATGCGGCCTCTTAAATTGGGGGGGTTGGCGCTCGCAACATCCATATCCGCCACGTTCAACTTCTTGATTCTCTATGTATTATTGAGGCGCAGGATAGGGAGTCTCGATACAAGGAGAACCGCGGAATCGTTCATTAGAATACTTTTAACGAGCGCGATCATGGGAATAGTTTTAAAAATTTTATTAAGGGCACGGCTGACCGATAGCCCCTTAGGGCTGCTGTCATGCATTGCGTCGGGTATTTTTGTCTTTATAGCAATCGGTTACGCCCTAGGCGTTAGAGAATTAAAGGATTCCCTGACATGGATTACAAGAAGAAGATAAAAGAACTTCCGTTGAGCCCGGGCGTCTATATAATGAAAGGCGAGGACTCCCAAATACTTTATGTTGGTAAGGCGAGAAACCTCAGGAAACGCGTCTCCAGTTATTTTTATCCCGCGCGCCGTCTCTCGGAACGACTGAGCGTCTTAATCGGGAAGATTAGAGACATAGATTACCTGCCTACCTCCGCGGAGGCAGAGGCGCTCCTTTATGAGAATAGTTTAATAAAACAATTATCGCCTAAATATAACGTCGCCTTAAGAGACGACAAAAGTTATCCGATGCTTAAACTCACCGTGAATGAGAAGTATCCGCGGCTTTTCATCACAAGGCAGAAAAAGGCAGACGGCGCGATATATTATGGTCCATATACCAGCGCAAGCCTCTTGAGGGAAGCGCTGGCCATCTTGAGGCACCTTTTTCCGTTGAGGACGTGCGGCAGGATGCAGGATAAATTGTGCCTGAGTTATCACATCAGACAATGTTTTGGCCCCTGTGTCGACAAGGTCAAAAGGGAGGCTTATGACGAGGTCGTAGAGGAGCTGAAGTTGTTCCTGGAAGGCAAGCGATCGGAACTATTGAGCCTATTGACGAAGAAGATGATTGAGGCATCGAGGCGTGAAGAGTTCGAAGAAGCGCTTCGATATAAGAATAGGATTGAAGTCTTAAGCTCAATCAGACACAGCTCGATAACCTACGGCCACATGAGCGAAGCGGAGGAACTGAAAGAGATGTTGGGCCTGACAGGAGTATTATCGCGCATAGACGCCTTCGATGTCTCGAACATAATGGGCAAACTCGCTGTCGGCTCGCTGATACATTTTTACAAGGGGGTCCCGAGAAAAAGTGAATATAAGCGCTTCAGAATAAAGACAGTCGGAGGTATCGACGACTATGCCATGATGAGGGAGATAGTCTCGAGGAGATACAAAAGGCGCTTGGAGGAAAAATTGGGCCTGCCCGATCTCATCTTGATAGACGGCGGCATAGGGCATCTCAACGCGGCCAGTGCGGAACTTGAGAAGTTGGGCCTTGCCAAAATACCGGTAATAAGCATCGCCAAGGAATTTGAGCATGTTTATGTCAAGGATAGAAAGAACCCATTGATATTACCGAAGGGCTCAAAGGCGCTGCATCTATTGGAGAGGATCAGGGACGAGGCGCATAGGTTCGCTATATCTTATCACAAGAAATTATTGTCGAAAAATGTCGTGTTATCCGAATTGGATAATATAAAAGGGGTGGGCCCGAGACGAAAGAAGGCCCTATTAGGACACTTTGTATCAGTCGATAAGATAAGACGCGCGGGTTTAAGCGATCTCATAGACGTAGAGGGAATAAATGATAAAACAGCGAGAAGCATTATCGAATATTTCAAGGAATAAGAATTTCACAGCGTTCGAAAAGAAGGTCTATAGGGCGATATGCGAAATACCGCCAGGTGAAGCGCGGTCCTATAAGTGGGTTGCCCGGAGGATAGGGCGCGGCCGTGCCTATAGAGCGGTTGGAAAAGCGCTTAACAAGAATCCTTACCCCGTTACGATACCGTGCCACCGGGTTGTGAAGTCGGACGGCGGTATCGGCGGATATTCGAGAGGCGCTAAGTTGAAGAGGCGATTGCTGAAGCGTGAAGGGGTTGACTTACGCGTTCTCAGGGTATAAAATTAGAAAGGGAATAAAAAATATGATGCAGGAATTGAAGGGCGAGTTAAAGAACTTGGAGGAAAAAATCGGCGAACTCAGGAGGTATCTTTGACGTCGCTGAAAATTCCAAACGTATCGTTATGTTAGAATCGGAGATGTCGAAGCCGGATTTCTGGAAAGACGAGGTCAGGTCAAAAGAGATTATCAGGGACCTGAAGGATCTGAAGGATAAGACAGAGGACTTCGTGAAGGTCGAGGTGGAATTCAAAGAGATGAAGGATTTGACCGGCATTGTGGAGGAAGAGGATACGGAATCCTTGACGCATCTTAAAAAGGACCTTGACGGATTGAAACAAAGAATCGCCGCGTTGGAATTCAGGAGCCTCCTTTCCGCGGAGAACGACAGGAGTAATGCGATACTCAGCATTAACGCGGGCGCCGGCGGGACAGAGTCGTGCGATTGGGTCGCTATGCTTTTAAGGATGTACACTAAATGGGCCGAAGGCAGGCGCTATCAGATTACCTGGGTAGATCAACTCGTTGGCGAAGAAGCGGGGATAAAAAATGTTACGGTATTGATCAAGGGGGATTATGCGTACGGATACTTGAAGGCGGAATCAGGCGTTCACCGCTTGGTGAGGATATCGCCTTTTGACGCGAACAAACGACGTCATACCTCATTCGCGTCGGTGGATGTGATACCTGAAGTGCCGGATGATATACAAATTGATATAAAGGAGCCTGACCTGAAAGTAGATACGTTCCGCGCAGGCGGCAAGGGAGGTCAGCACGTTAACAAGACCGATTCGGCGGTCAGGATAACGCACATGCCTACCGGGATTGTTGTCCAGTGTCAAAATGAGCGCTCGCAGTATAAAAATAAGTCCACGGCGCTTAAAATATTGAAGGCAAAACTTTACGAAAAAGAAGTCATGAAGAAGGCAAAGGTTCTCGAGATGCAATATGAGGCAAAGAAGGAGATAGCGTGGGGGAGCCAGATAAGATCGTATGTCCTTCATCCGTATAGTCTGGTCAAGGACCACAGGACCGGGCTTGAGACCTCAAATGCCCAGGGAGTGCTGGATGGCGATCTGGACGCGTTCATAGAGGCGTATCTTAAGGGCGTAAAGCGTAAAAGGAAAAATGTTTAATTACATTTTAAGAAAAATAGTGGGAACGCAGAATGAGAGGGGATTGAAAACTTTAATACCGCTCGTTCAAAGCGTAAACGCGCTCGAGCCGCAGGTTTCGAAATTATCCGACGCCGCTTTAAGGGCAAAGACAGACGAATTCAAGAATAAGATACAGGCGCAATACAAAGATTATAAGAGCGAAATTGAGGACGCGGAAGGGTCTTTAAGGGGTGCGACATCGCCGGACGAAAAGGACAGGATAAAGCGAAAACTTCGGGACACAAAGAATAGAATATTCCAGGATGTTTTACCCGAAGCCTTCGCAGTCGTAAGGGAAGCGGCGAAGCGCTCCATAAAGATGAGGCATTTCGACGTCCAACTCATGGGTGGAATGGCGCTTCATCAGGGCAAGATCGCCGAGATGGCGACAGGGGAAGGAAAGACGTTAGTGGCCACTCTTCCCGTATATCTTAACGCTTTAACAGGCGAAGGGGTGCACGTTATAACCGTGAACGATTACCTCGCGAAAAGGGACAGGAATTGGATGGGCCCTGTTTATGAATTCTTAGGTCTAACTGTCGGAGTCATACAGCACGATATGGACCCCGTCGCGCGAAAGGCGGCATACGCGAGCGATGTCACTTACGGGACCAACAACGAGTTCGGATTTGATTATCTTCGCGACAACATGGTTGTAAGAAAAGAAGAGATGGCGCAGAGGCCCCTCAATTACGCGATAACGGACGAGGTCGATTCCATCCTCGTGGACGAGGCCAGGACCCCTTTGATAATATCCGGCCCCGCCGAAGAATCGACCGACAAATATTATGTAATAAATAAGATAATTCCCCGCCTCGCGGGTAAGATGATAACGGATAAAGACGAAATTGAGGCGAAATATAAAGGGCTCGACATAGAAAAAGGCATTGATTATGTCGTTAACGAGAAGAATCATACGGTGAATTTAACCGAAGAGGGCATTGTCAAGTGCCAGCAATTATTGGGCGTCAAGAATTTATACGAAAACATACAATCGGAATGGGAGCATCACATAAGACAGGCGATAAGGGCGCACGCGCTTTATAAAAAGGACGTCGATTACGTAGTGAAGGACGGGGAGGTATTGATAGTCGACGAGTTCACGGGCCGGCTCATGCCGGGAAGGCGCTGGTCAGACGGCCTCCATCAGGCGGTTGAGGCGAAAGAGGCGGTGAGGATCGAGAGGGAGAACCAGACCCTTGCGACGATAACATTTCAGAATTATTTCAGGATGTATAAAAAATTGGCCGGGATGACCGGCACGGCCGAGACAGAAGCGATGGAGTTCTCAAAAATTTACGGCCTTGACGTCGTCGTCATACCCACAAACAAACCCCTCGTCAGGACGAATTATCCGGATATCATATACAAGACGGAGAGAGAGAAATTTAACGCGGTTTTTAAAGAGATAGCGGAACTCAATAAGATAGGCAGGCCCGTTCTCGTAGGGACAATTTCTATAGAAAAATCGGAAAAATTGAGCGGCCTCTTAAAGCGGATGGCCATACCGCACCATGTCTTGAACGCCAAGTATCATGAGATGGAAGCGGAGATCATCGCGAAGGCCGGGCAGCCATACGCGGTCGTAATCGCTACGAATATGGCGGGCCGGGGAACAGACATAGTCTTAGGCGAGGGCGTTAGCGGAAAGGGGGGCCTGCATGTCATAGGCACTGAGCGGCATGAGGCGCGCCGCATTGACAACCAGTTGCGCGGCCGTTCAGGGAGGCAGGGCGATCCGGGTTCAAGCAGATTCTATCTTTCACTCGAGGACGACCTCATGAGGATATTCGGCTCTGACAGGATAAAAGTAATCATGGAGCGGCTAGGGATGGAGGAGGGCCAGGATATACAGCACCCCTTCATAACGAAGGCAATCGAGACCGCCCAGAAACGGGTGGAACAGCACAACTTCGAGATAAGGAAACATCTCTTGGAATACGACAACGTCATGAATAGACAAAGAGAGGTCATTTATGATGAACGGCGCAGGATCCTGTTCGGTGATGACTTGAGCGGCTACATTCATGAGATAATGGAAGAGGTGGTTGATGCCGCGCTCGATACGTATCTTAATGAGAAGATAGGTATCGATAAATGGGATTTTGAGGGATTCAGGCAGTATCTCGATTACAGGTTTGCGCTTAAAGACACCAAGGATCTGAACTTAGAGGAAAAACGTAGAGATGAAATAAGAGATACCATATTGGACAGGATGAAGAATGCCTATAAGCGTAAGGAGGAATCTCTCGGTGTGGATTTGGCCAGGCACATCGAGAAGATGGTGCTCTTACAAGTCATCGATTCGAGATGGAAGGACCATTTATACGCTATGGACAGTCTCAAAGAGGGCATAGGCCTAAGGGCATACGGTCAGCGCGACCCATTGATAGAGTATCAGCATGAGGGATACGCCATGTTCATGGACATGATAGACCGTATAAAAGAGGAGACGATAGAATACCTGTTTAAGATAAGGGCCGTAAAAGAAGAAGAGGAGGCGAAGGTCTTCGATTTTTCCAAACAGCAACTGATGCACGAAGAGAAGAGTCAGTTTCAAGGAGTGCCCTTAAAGAAAGAGGGCGGTTTAGAGGCGGCTCCTTCGTATGAGGGTCAGCTTCCTGAGGCCCAGCCGGTCACCTTTAAGAGAGAATCGCCTAAGGTAGGCAGAAATGACCCTTGCCCCTGCGGCAGCGGGAAGAAATTCAAGAAGTGCTGTGGAAAATGAAAGATCGTCGTTCGTATTTCGTATCGCGTATATCGTTAACAGTTCTCTCAGCAGTTTTGCTCGTCCTATCTTTCCCTAATTTCAATCTCTATATACTGGCGTGGATAGGGCTTATTCCACTACTCTTTGCCATCCAAAATGAGAGGCCAGCCAGGGCCTTTTGGCTATCCTATCTGACAGGCGTCTTATTTTTTTCATTTACTATATATTGGCTTATCCACGTTACACTACCCGGAATGATTATCATGGTATTGTACCTGGCTCTATACTTCGGCCTCTTCGGCCTGATTTCAAATTACGGGTTACGGGTTACGGGTTACGGGTTACTTTTTTTCCTTCCCGCACTATGGGTATCCTTGGAGTTCCTGCGTTCCCATTTCTTGAGCGGTTTCGGCTGGGCGCTGCTCTCCCATTCTCAAACGTCAGCACTTCCTGTAATTCAAATCGCCGATCATACAGGCGCCTACGGCGTGACTTTTCTAATCGTAATGGTGAATGCGGCCATATTCCTTACGATAAGAAATTTTCGAAATAAAGTTTATGGCATTATCCCTATTGCCATAGCGTTCATAGCCCTATTCCTGTCGCTTGCATACGGCGCATATAGACTAAATAATATTTTCACCGGTGAGAAATTACGCGTCGCGATAGTTCAGGGCAATATTCCTCAGGAGGAAAAATGGGATTACGATTTTCGTGCATATATTTCCGATAAATATGCCGCCCTTACAAAAGAGGTCTCGCTCCAAGCGCCCGACCTTATCATATGGCCCGAGACCTCGGTTCCAGGCTATCTTGAGACGGACATAGAACTTTTGAATAGGATAGAGCGGGTGGCCAAAGAATCGAAGATACCATTATTAGTGGGGGCGCCGAGAGAAGAAGGAATATCAGAAGAAAAATATTATAACAGCGCTTTTCTATTTGATAAAGACGGTCAAATCCTTGGCCATTACGACAAACTTCACCTTGTTCCTTTTGGCGAGTACGTTCCATTCAAATCAGCGCTTGCGTTTGTAGAAAAATTCGCGCCTCTTCCCATAGGCGACTTTAGCGAAGGCAGAGATTATACTGTATTTAAATTTTTAATTGAAAGAAAGGCCGCAGGCAAAGATGTAAATTTGAGGCTAAAGAAGTTTATAAAATTATCTTGCCTCATATGTTTCGAGGACATATTTCCTAATCTCGCGAGGGGATTCGTGAAAAGGGGGGCGCAACTCTTAGTGAATATAACGAATGACGCATGGTTCAAAGATTCGAGCGCTGCCTATCAGCATGCCCAGAGTTCCATCTATAGGGCCGTTGAAAACAGGACGAACGTCGTGAGGGCGGCCAACACAGGGCTATCATGTTTCATAGACCAGAAGGGCCGCGTCTCGGCATCAGTCGAAAAAGGCGGGAAGAATCTATTCGTCGAAGGAGTTAAAACTCACGAGATAACAGTTTCCGCCACAAGGACGTTCTATTCTAAATATGGCGACATCTTCGCCTATCTCTGCGTGATATTTATTTTTACCTACCTCGTCGGATTAATAAAAACACGGTGATCTTTTATGTTTAGAATGCAATTTGATAAGAAATTCCTGATTCTCTTCGCGCTGATCGCCGCGTTCTTTTTGATCAGCTCCATATATTATTTCCACAAAACAGTTCAGGACGGCTCAAGCATAAACATGTCGGATTTCAGGGTCTATTATTATGCCGGCTTTAGGCTCGAGATGAATAAAAATATATATGATGTCGATGACGGATATTTTATCTATAAATACGCGCCCATATTCGCGCTCATGATGAGCGTGATAAAATTCACCACAGTCTCTCCGGCAGCCGCTCTCGCCTTATGGTATTTTATCCTCTTCGTCTCTCTCATATTAAGCGTATATGTATTTCGAGAAATAATTTTTAATCTTAATACTAACATGAGCGTTACGCTGAAATTTTTATATGCAGTTCCTTTCCTCTTTTTATTTCGCTATCTCATCATCGTAAATTTTACTAATTATCTACCTCACCATTGGCCGGCCATCGTTAAACTTTATGACAGGTTTCTTTTTATCTTCGGAATTGTCTATTTAAGCAGTCTATTCTTTAAATATAAAGATGAGATTGCTTCGGCTGTTTCGAGGCCTCGCAATGACAGGAATCAGATCATTATAATAGGAGCGTCGCTTTTATTTAATCTGAGATTCATTCTCTTAAATATAGACAGAGGGCAGGTTAATTTGGTTATATTGGCTCTGCTCGCTTATTTTATGTACTATCTTTCAAATAGGAAAGAGGTGACTGCGGGAATCTATTTAGGCATAGCGATTGTTTTCAAGATCGTCCCCGCGATATTTTTGATATACCTTATTTTAAAGAAAAGGATAAGGGCCTTATCAGCGGCTTTAATTACATCTCTTGCATTATTGTTTCTCCCGTCTTTCAAATGGGGATTTAAGTATAACATGGAATTGATGAATAGTTGGCTCAGCGCGCTAAGGATGACACTGCCGGCGGAATACCTGAATTACAAAAATCAATCGCTCTTGGCCATGCTGTCGAGATTTTTCTCTAAAAGTTCCGATTGTTTTATTATCGGCTTAGACGAAAAATACCTGCTGCTTCTGGTGGGCCTGGTGTATATCATAGCAATTGCGTTATTGATTTATGCGGTGGGAAAAAAGGGAAATGTAAAGTCCGAACATGAACGAAGCCTTTGCGACCTTTCTTTATTTTTCATCGCCATGATACTGCTCTCTCCGGTTGGGACCAAGGCCACTTTTATTTATACCATATTGCCAGTCGCGATATTGGTTAAAAGGGCGTTTGAAAAATCTCTTAGGGACGTCTATATTAATTCAGGGCTTCTTATTTACGGCATTTCTACTTACCTAAACTCGTCCGATATAATAGGCGATATGTCTATTCTACTGCATAAATATTCGTTGATGACCCTCTCTCTTTTAATTTTGTTCGGGTTGATAGTTTATGCCAAAGAGACAGAGGATAATTCTTGACTTATATTTAAAAAGTATGTATACTTTACCTACTAAATGAAAGGGGGAATATATGGCGCGGATATTAATAGCTGCATTAATATGTATCTTTGTAGCATGTACCTCCGCCTTCGCTGGCGGGGCAGGCAACTGCGTACAGCCGTTGAAGACAACCACAAAGCATATCGGCGTTGGCGCGGCAGGTGAGTACAATTATGTACATGAGAGGATGAACGATCTCGAGAACAAGCGGGGGCCAAGGTCGATGAAGGTGGAAAAGGTGAACCAGATCTACGGCAAAGGCATAATAGGATTGGGCGATAACGTCAATTTTTACGGCAAGGCAGGAGTGGCGAATTACGATCTAAAATTTGTTGACAACCCCCAAGACGCGGATATGGAGATCGATTTGAAAAACGGAATTTATACGGGCGGCGGTTTGAATGCCCATTTTCCGATAACGAAGATTCAATCTGTAGCGCTGGGCGTGGGCTTTGATCTTCAGAGCAATTTTTCCTATAACGAAGTGGATGGGATAACCAGAAGTGGCCAGGCCGCTACACTCGTAGATGGATCATATTATAGTGTGGATGGCACAAATAGTCTCTATTTAACATGCCGATATGATATCAATTCATTAAAGACATCCATCGTTCCATATGTTGGCGGATACAGTTCCTGGATGGTTATCGGCACAGCCGAGGGTTTGTCATATCAAACAACCAGTACCGGATTTGTAGAGAAGGAAGACTTCCAGGCCGCTTTCGATTTTCAATCATTCGGCGTGCTGGTAGGTGTGGATGTAGACGTATTAGAATACTTTAATCTCAACGTTGAGGGACGATTCATCGGGGAGACGGCAATCACCACAGGCGCCACTTTAAAGTTCTAAACGAAGCGGACTTAAAAGATAACGCCTTAAAACAAAAAATGGAGAGGAAAATAAGTCCTCTTCATTTTTTTCGCCCGCGTTTTTAAACTTGATTAATGGCGGGTTAAAAGTTAAACTTGCTAGCAAGGAGTGTATATGAAAGCAAGAGTAGATCCCGAAATCTGCATCGGATGTACTTTGTGCGCAGAGGTATGTCCGGAAGTCTATAGGATGGAAGGAGATAAGGCAGTGGCTTATCTCTCGCCTATCCCGAAAAATCTTGAGGCATCCGCTAAACAGGGCGCGGAGGACTGCCCTGTAGACGCGATAATAATAGAGGAGTGAGGGATATTTAAATGGAAGAATTTTCGATTCTCATCGGGGGAAAAGCGGGTTTTGGAATTGACAAGGCAAGTTCCACTATTGCCGGCATATTGAACCAGTTGAGTTATCGAATATATTTATATCGTGATTACCCCTCTTTGATAAGAGGGGGCCATACCTTTTCTATCGTAAGGGCAAGCCCGCAAAAGATAGCCGCGCATAAGAACAAAATCGATTTTCTTCTGGCCCTAAATCAGGATACGTTGACTTTTCATAAAAATAGGCTCAAGGAAACCTCTATTACGATCTACGATTCAGACACCGTGAAGGCGGACGATTTGCCTGGAGGCGTGAAGAGGGCAGCGGTCGCAATAGGAAAGATTATCAAAGAAGAAAACGCCTCGGAGATAATGCGTAATACCTGTATGATCGGCTCTTTTTGCAAGGCAGCCGGCATAGGATGGGCAATTTTAGAAAAAGTTTTAAAAAAAGAGATCACAAAAGAGATAGACCTGAATTTAAAGGTCGCGAGGCGCGGCTTCAATGAGACCTCTGAATCGCTTAAAGTGCCTCCGATAAAACAGGATAAACTTCCTGTCCTTAACGGCAGTGAGACGTTGAGTTTGGGGCTCATCGCCGCCGGGCTCAAATCCTACATCGCGTATCCTATGACGCCTTCTTCGAACATTCTGCATTTCATGGCCAACGTCGCGAAGGATTTTGGGCTCATTGTGATGCATCCTGAAAGCGAGATAGGCGTTATCATGATGGCGCTCGGCGCCTCCTATGCGGGGAAGAAGACGGCTGTAGGAACGTCCGGAGGGGGATTTTGCCTCATGACAGAGGGTTTAAGTTTCGCGGGGATGAGCGAACTGCCGATAGTGATAATTTTGGGCCAAAGGCCGGGCCCAAGCACCGGCCTTCCGACTTACAGCAGTCAGACTGAAATGAACTTTGCGATAAACGCGGGCCAGGGAGAATTTACGCGTCTCGTGGCCGCTCCGTCAGACGCTGAGGACGCGTATTTCTGGGGAGGCGTCTCTTTGAATCTGGCGTGGAAATACCAGATACCCGCCATAATATTGATGGACAAGACCATCGCCGAGGGGGCATACAGTTTTGATAGAGCGGCCGCGGGAGAGGTTAAAGAAGAGACCTTTCCGGCATGGGATAGAAAAGACCGCTATAAGAGATATTTGGTAACCGAGACAGGGGTATCGCCCCTTGCCTTCGTTCCCGGGAAAGATGCCATCATAAAGATAAATAGTTACGAACATGACGAATCCGGAATTACAACAGAGGATCCGGCTATAACTAAGCAGATGCAGGAAACACGTCTTCGTAAGGAAAAATTCCTCATTCAGGAATTAGAGAGATATAAGTCAGTCGGAATATACGGTAAAACTGATTCAGATCAGGCGATTCTATGTTGGGGCTCGAACAAGGGCGTCTCGATCGAAGTAGCGGAAAAGATGGGATTAAAAGTGATAACCTTGAGCGTTCTTTGTCCGTTTCCGGTCAATCAGTTTAAGAAGGCGGTAGAAGGCGTTAAGAAGATGATACTTGTGGAAAATAGCGCAACCGGTCAATTGGCGAATCTCATAAACCGCTACGGCTTTAAAGTGGATTCGAATGTATTAAAATATGACGGAAGGCCCTTTACGGTTGATGAATTGGAGGAAGAGTTGGGGAGAATCATAAAATGAGCGAGATAAATTTAAATACATATGCCCCAAATACGTGGTGCCCCGGCTGCGGAAACTTCGCGATCTTAAACGCCATCAAAACGGTCCTAAAATCATTGGTCGATGAGGGGCTTCCTTTTGAGAATATCGTCCTCGTTTCAGGAATCGGATGTCATGCCAAGATTGTGGATTATATCAACGCGAACAGTTTCTACTCCATACACGGCAGGGTCACGCCGCCGTGCGAAGGCATAAAACTCGCGAATCCAAATTTAAAGGTCATCGGTTTCGCCGGAGACGGCGACGCGTATGGAGAGGGCATCGAACATCTGATATTCGCCGCGAAAAGAAATATGGACATAACAATGATCATTCATAACAACAGAGTCTACGGCCTCACCACAGGACAATATACGCCCACATCCCCTTTCGGATTTAAGGGACGCTCCACGCCGCAGGGCACAAAGGAACTTCCAATAAATCCGCTTGAGGTCATGCTGGCAAGCGGGGCGACTTTCTTGTCAAGGGGGACCTCTCACGGCATGGAACAGCTTAAAAAAATATTCAAAGAGGCGATAATGCATAAGGGATTCGCGCTGGTGGATGTCCTGCAGGTATGCGTTACATATTTTAACATGTATGACTATTACGATAAGAAAGTATATGAGTTAAAAGAACACGATCCTGCCGATTATGAAAAAGCGCATGCCTTAATCAGGGAATGGGATTATAATAAGGATGCGCCGATTGCCTTGGGCGTGCTTTATAGAAAAGAGGCGCCTACATTTGACAACACTTTTTTAACGCCGCCTGTAAGCGGGGGCGTGGACAGGGAGGCAAAAATAAGAGAGTTATTGAGCGAGGCAATCTGATCGGACCATCCCCAAAATCCCGCCGATTTTTTCTATCAGGATAAGATAGGGACAGCGACTTTTTTTGACATAAATCATAGTGAAGAAATTAAAAAGATTTGGCAAGTTTTATGTCTATATTGTGGAATGTGCTGACGGGACGTATTATACTGGATATACGCCGGATATTAAAAAACGTCTTGAACTACATAATTCTGGGAGAGGCGCAAAGTATACACGCGATAGAAGGCCGGTAAGATTGGTTTGGCGTAAGGAGTATAGACATTTTAAGAGGGCTTTCAAAAAGGAATTGGCTATCAAAAAGTTGTCTCATGCACAAAAAAAGGAATTAATTGAGATATATGCGATGGACAAGTAATAGTATATCCCCCCTTGATTCCGCTCCTTTCAGTCGCAGAATCAAAGCAGGGGGGATGACACCCAAATGTCCCACTGTTTTTATCAAGACATTTGGGTGACCGTTGGTGTAAGTACCGCGTGATGATTTTGGGGATTTTGAAGCGGTTAAATGATTGTGAGTGATAGGGTTGTATAAAATACGGCGTAATTTCAAAAATTGAAATTAAAGTTGACATCTACCTGACAGATGTCAACTTTGGCTTCAAAAGCTTGACAGTTTAACCAAAATGGTATATACTACGAAATAGTAATACCAATATGGAGGATTAATCACATGAAAAACATAACAAGAATGCTTGATATGAAGCTACCCGACAAGCAGTCCGCTTTTTTATGGGGAGCCAGAAAAACAGGCAAGAGCACATACCTGAGGGAAAAGTTTCCGGATAGTATTGTATATGATTTTTTGAAAACAGATGTATTTTTTGAGCTATCTAAAAACCCATCGCTTTTACGGGAACGGTTGCTAGCAAAAGAAGCGGTTGAACTCAAAAAGCCAATAATACTTGATGAGGTACAAAAAGTTCCTCAGTTACTTGACGAGGTGCATTGGCTGATAGAAAACAAGGGCTTGAGGTTTGTGCTTTGCGGTTCAAGTGCAAGAAAACTTAAGAAAGGGCACGCGAATCTGCTGGGTGGTAGGGCATGGCGATATGAGCTATTTCCGCTTGTCAGTCATGAAATAGGGAAAATCGACTTGCTGCGCCTTTTAAATCACGGCTTGATACCTCTTCATTATCTGCAAAGCGATGAGGATTGCAAAAAATCACTAACAGCGTACGTGCAGGATTACCTGCGAGAAGAGGTTTTTGCCGAAGGATTGACACGCAACATCCCCGCGTTCTCAAGATTTTTTGATGCTTTCGGATATTCACACGGCGAGATGACCAACTATTGTAATATCGCCCGCGAATGCGGCGTTGATTCCAAAACGGTCAAGGAATATTATCAGATACTTATAGATACGCTTTTGGCTATAAGAGTAGAGCCCTACAAGAAGAGACAATCACGCCAGGTAATAACAAAAGCCTCGAAATATTATCTGTTTGATGTCGGAGTTGCGGGTTTTTTGACCAAAAGGCACATAGCCGAACAAAAAGGCGCGGAATTCGGAAAGGCGTTCGAGCATTTCATCCTTACAGAGATAGTCGCTCACAGGTCTTACGCGGGTAAGGATTTTTCTATAAACTTCTGGAGAACAAAATCAGGGCTTGAGGTCGATTTTGTGCTGGGCAAAGGAGAGATAGCGATAGAGATAAAAGGATCCAGTCATGTTGATAAAAGAGATATGTACGGGTTGAATGCTTTTACCGAAGCATTTTCGCCAAATAAGAGTATTTTGGTCTGTAATGAAAAGGAAAAGAGAGTACATGGAAAGATAACGATGCTTCCATGGGAAGTATTTTTGCACGAACTTTGGGCTGGGAAAATATTGTAAAAAAATCGGCTAAGAAAGAACCGAACGTAAATAAAAAATAGGAGGCCGTGATGAGATTTATATTTTTAATAAGTATTATAGTATCTCTTTTTGTAGGCATTACTTTTGGGGCCGATTATTCCAGTGATATCATACAATGGATTTCTGTATTGCCACCCAAGGCTGAAAGTGATGAAGGCTATTCAGCAAATTGGTCGAATCATGAATGGCAAGTCTACTTGGATGGGGGAACTGTGCATGCCAAGCTCTATGATCCCAATGGACGGATAGGCGAAAATCCTGATTTTGAAATTCCTCAATCCAAAACAACGCGGGGGAGAGAATGTACTATTAAGGTTACAGATGGTTGGCTAATAGGTTTTAATGCCGGAGAATTGGGTGGGAGTTTATGGTGGTTTTCGAACAATGGGAAAGAAAGTTATAAAATTTCGGATGATCAAATTAGAGGCTATATCCAAAAAGATGATGGGCTGTTTGCTATAGAAGGATTAGCTCATTTAGGGATTTCGGAAGGTAAAGTTATAAAAATTATTGAGAATGATAAAACGGGTAAATATGAATCGGTAATATACTCAACTCTGCCTGAAGCTCCTGACGCTGTCACATTAGATAATGACGGTTCAATGATTATAGCTACCACTGCAAGTCTGATTAAAATCGCGTCAGATGGCAAAATCAAGAAGCTAGTGGAAGGTGCGTTTTGGAGCGGCCTTTATGCAAATTCGATCGTTATTGATTCTCAACGCAATGCCTATATAGGTATGCGGCAAGGCATTGCCAAGCTCTCTTTAGCCGAAGCTACACCAAAAATAGAATGGCTGATTCCAAACAACTCTTTTTTGAACGAAGAAATGGAAAGTTATAAAAAGAGACGAGGATACTAATTGAAGCCGATGAATGCACGTGATGTTTTCGGTTTTTTTGAACCGAAAGTTATGATAAGTAGAGACGCAATAATTTCTATAAGTATATGAGCGATAAAGAGAAGAGTAAAAATAAGGTTTTTCTCCGGACTTTCGGCTGACCCTTGGTTTGTTCTCTACAAGTTGTCTAAACTGTTCTTTTTCACGGCTTTTCAGGTTGAGTTGGCGGCAATGTAAGTGGTAGTGCGAAGCCTCCCCGAAGGGGAATGCACCGCCCGCTTGGGCGGGCTTGGTTGGTGGTGTATGCACCGTTCAGCCTCGCTGTCGTTCGGCTTCACTGCATCGCTCGCTAGGCCGCTC
>MHFL01000031.1:30613-30754 GCA_001804165.1 Omnitrophica bacterium RIFCSPLOWO2_01_FULL_45_10
GCAGGGGTACGATTCGGCTTCTCGTGTTTGGCGAATTTTGGGCGGCGGCAAAATTCACCAAACACTATGCGTCCTCAACCTCGCAAAAATTCCCTAAATAATTCCTTTTTATTTATATTGGCGGCGGCTGCCTGTCCGCCT
>MHFL01000032.1:0-1938 GCA_001804165.1 Omnitrophica bacterium RIFCSPLOWO2_01_FULL_45_10
CCGATGGTGCCTATGTTAACGTGCGGCTTTGTCCTTACAAACGTTTCCTTTGCCATTGTCTATCCCCTCCTTTTGGTTCCCCCGCTTGACTCAATAATCTTTTGCGCTATATTTTTAGGAACCTCCTGATAAAAGGAAGGCTCCATTGTGTAGGTTGCCCTACCTTGCGTAAGGCTCCTGAGCGCCGTAGCGTATCCGAACATTTCGCTCAAAGGCCCGAACGCCTTAACAATCTTCAGATTGTGCCGCTCCTCAATAGATTCTATTTTCACCCTTCGGGAGTTAAGATCTCCGATAACGGCGCCTAAGTAATCCGATGGAACAGTTACCTCTAAAACCATTATCGGCTCAAGAAGGATCGGTCCGCCCTTCTCGAACGCGTCATTAAGAGCTAGCGACGCGGCCATCTTGAACGCGATATCTGATGAATCGACTTCATGGAAAGAGCCATCCACCAGTTTTACCTCTACATCCGTAACAGGATATCCGGCCAATGAACCGCTTTGACTCGCCTCCAGGACGCCTTCCTTTACAGATGGAATATATTCCCTGGGTATGGCGCCTCCTATAATTTTGCTTTCGAACAAAATGCCTGAGCCTTTTAGAGCCGGCGATACATCTAATACGACATGGCCGTATTGGCCTCTGCCGCCGGTCTGCTGTATGAATTTTCCCTCGGACCTCGTGGATTTAGTAATCGTCTCTTTATACGCGACGTGCGGCTTATCGACATTGGCCCCCACATTAAACTCTCTCTGCATCCTATCTACTAAAATCTCTAGATGCAGTTCTCCCATCCCGCTGATTATTGTCTGGCCCGTATCCTTGTTATATGATACCTTGAACGTGGGGTCCTCTTCTTCGAGTCTATTGAGGGCAATACCCAGCCTCTCCTGATCCGCCTTCGTCTTCGCCTCGATAGACATGGATATTACGGGTTCCGGAAAATGCATCGATTCCAGGAGAATCGGTTTCTCCTCATCGCAGATAGTATCTCCCGTCGTTGTTTTTTTAAAGCCTACTATGGCGACGATATCTCCGGCAAGCGCTTCTTTTATTATCTCCTGCTGATTCGCGTGCATGCGCAATATTTTTCCCACGCGCTCCTTCAAATTTCGCGCTGAATTATAGACATATTCTCCTGTCTTTAGTCTTCCCGAGTAGACCCTAAAATATGACAATTTCCCGACAAAAGGGTCCGATTTTATCTTGAATACGAGACCACAGAGCGCCTCATCTTCCGATACAATCCTTTCAATATCAAGGCCACGATCCGGATCCTGTCCTTTTGCGGGGGGTATATCAATGGGGGAAGGCAGATATTCTATAATCGCGTCAAGCAAGAGCTGTATGCCCTTATTCTTGGCCGATGCCCCGCACAATACCGGAATTACCTCGCCCTTTATCGTAGCCCTTCTTATCGAATCGCGTACTTCATTAGGATAAATGCCTTTTTCGTGTATATATTTTTCCATGATGGTCTCGTCGGCCTCACCCAATTTTTCTATAAGGTTGTGTCTGTAAACGCTCGCGATTTTTTTGAGGTCATCGGGGATATCGTGAATATCAAATTCAAACCCTTCATCGTCTGTCGATTTATAAATTACGGCCTTCATAGTTATGAGATCTATGACTCCCCTAAATTTGCTTTCGGAACCGATTGGTATTACAAGGGGAAGCGGCCGGGCGCCTAATTTTGTTTTAATCTCTTCCAATACGCCAAAAAAGTTCGCGCCTGTCCTGTCCATCTTATTCACAAAAGCGACGCGCGGAACATCGTACTTGTCCGCCTGGCGCCAGACCGTCTCCGATTGAGGCTGCACACCGCCAACAGCGCAGAATATGACTACGGCTCCATCCAGAATTTTGAGCGATCTTTCTACCTCTGCTGTAAAATCCACATGGCCCGGCGTGTCTATGATATTTATGTACCTGGAT
>MHFL01000032.1:1961-4258 GCA_001804165.1 Omnitrophica bacterium RIFCSPLOWO2_01_FULL_45_10
CCCCGTTCTTGTTCCTGAACCATCCAGTCCATTACGGCCGTACCCTCGTCCACTTCGCCTATTTTATAGAGCTTTCCCGTTTGATAGAGTATCCTTTCCGTAGTCGTCGTCTTTCCGGCATCTATGTGGGCGATAATGCCTATATTCCTTATATTCTCTATTCGCGAATCTTTTTTCATCTCAAGTTTTTTATCTATCGTTAATGTCTCTGTCATCGTTTTTTGTTTTCATTGCTTTTTGCTATGGACTATAGACCATCGACTACTGGCTAATTTTACCATCGGTAATGCGCGAATGCCTTATTGGCCTCGGCCATCTTATGCGTCTCATCTCTCTTCTTTATGGCCGGGCCCTCGCCTTTATACGCGGCCAATATCTCGTCGGACAATTTGATCTCCATCGGCTTTCCCTTCTTTGTCCTGGCAAAATTCCGAACCCATCTCATCGCGATGGAAATCCCGCGCTCCTGCTTCACATCAATCGGAACCTGATAAGTGGCGCCGCCGATCCTTCTCGGTTTCACTTCCAATAAGGGGCGCGAATTATCGAGCGCCTTCTGGAAAACCTCGAGAGCGGGCTTTCCCGTCTTCTCGGCCAAGATATCGAAACATTTATATACAATATGCTCCGCTACCGATTTTTTTCCTCTTTCCATGATGATGTTCATAAATTTCGATACCGTCACGCTCTTATATTTCGGATCCGGTACTATTATCCTTTTTTCTGCCCTTCGTCTTCTCATTGTCTACTCTCTAGCTCCAGTCTCGTATTTCGTATATCGTCCTTCGTATATCGTATTTGTTTTTTTCGATGTGCGAAGTACGATATACGATTTACTAAACGCCATTCTCAGTCTAATTCTTCGCTACAGGAGCGGCTTTCTCCTTCGGCCTCTTCGCTCCATATTTGGACCTCGACTTCTTTCTATCTATCACACCGGCGGAATCCAAAACGCCTCTCACGATGTGATACCTTACGCCGGGCAGATCCTTTACCCTGCCGCCCCTTACCAGCACTATCGAGTGCTCCTGCAAGTTGTGCCCTACGCCAGGTATGTATGAGGTCACCTCGATAGAGTTTGAAAGCCGCACCCTCGCGACCTTTCTTAGGGCCGAGTTCGGCTTCTTTGGCGTCTGCGTCTTGACCTGTAGACATACCCCTCTTAATTGCGGCCGGTTTTTAAGCGCGGGGGATTTCGACCTATTTTTGAATTTTTCTCTACCTAATCTTACTAATTGACTAATCGTCGGCATTTCTGCTCCTAAACAGACGCTTTTTCCGCTACCTTAGACCCATCCTTCTTAGATTCCTCAAATATATGTTTAACAATCGATATGTTCTTATGGCTTGAGAACCCCGTTCCTGCCGGGATCAGATGCCCCATTATTATATTTTCTTTTAGGCCCCTCAGATAATCTGTCTTTCCGCTCGCGGCAGCATCTGTAAGCACCCGCGTCGTCTCCTGAAAAGAAGCGGCGGAGATGAAACTTTCGGTATTTAACGACGCCTTCGTTATGCCTAATAGTATGGGCGTCGCGCTCGCGGGTTTGTCTTTCTTCTTCACAACTCTTTTATTTTCCTCCAAGTAAACAATCTTATCCACCTGCTGGCCGACCAGGAAGTTCGTGTCACCAGGCTCTTCAATCCTCATCTTCCTCAACATCTGTCTTACTATGACTTCGATATGCTTATCGTTGATGGTGACGCCTTGAAGCCTGTAGACCTCCTGCACTTCGTTAACAAGATATTCCTGAAGCTTCTTGTCGCCCGATACTCTAAGTATGTCTTGAAGGACTACAGGGCCGTCTATCAACTGCTGTCCTGCCTGAACCTTGTCGCCCTTGTAAACGTTTAAGTGCTTCCCGTGCGGTATGATATATTCTTTCTTCATGCCGGTCGAGCTCTTTATGACGACCCTTTTCTGCCCCTTCTTCGACTCGCCGAATTCAACTATACCATCGATCTCGCTTATTATGGCCGGATCCTTTGGACGCCTTGCCTCAAAGAGTTCCGCGACCCTCGGCAGGCCTCCGGTTATATCTTTGGTCTTAGTGAATAATCTTGGCGTCTTTGCCAGTACCTCTCCCGCGGAGGCTCCTCTCCCGTCATGGACCACTATATGCGCGCCCGCCGGGATTGGATATATCGCCAGCACCTCGTCCTTTTTATTCAACACGAGTATCTGGGGATGATAATCGCCTTTATGCTCAACTATCACCCTGTTCTTTAGTTTCGTGGCGGGATCGAGTTCCTCCTTCAATGTCACGCCTTCTTTAATATCCTCGAATACTACTTTC
>MHFL01000032.1:4332-14417 GCA_001804165.1 Omnitrophica bacterium RIFCSPLOWO2_01_FULL_45_10
TACTTGCCCCGATACTTCCGACAATATCGGCACAGTATACGGGTCCCACTTGACAAATATCGCGCCGCTTTCTATAGCTTTAGAGTCTTCCACCCTGATGATCGCGCCTTGAGGCACGATGTGGCGCTCGAGTTCGCGGCCCTGAGGATCGTTTATGCTCACCTGGCCGTTCCTATTCAGCACGACGAGTTCGTTCTCCTTCTTGGTGCTCGCGACTCTGAGGTTATGGTATTTCACAGCGCCTTTATATTTTGATTCGATATAGGACTGCTCAACTATTCTCGAGGCTGTCCCGCCGATGTGAAATGTCCTCATTGTTAACTGTGTTCCCGGCTCACCTATCGATTGAGCGGCGATTATACCTACGGCCTCTCCAAGATCTACCATGCTGTTCGTCGCCAAATTCCTACCATAGCATTTTACGCATACACCGTGGTTTGATTCGCAGGTCAAAACGCTTCTTATTCTTATTTTTTCGATGCCGGCTTCCTCTATCCTTTGCGCCTTCTCTTCTGTTATCTCGGTCCCTGCCTCAATTAATATCGTATCCGTTATGACATCTACAATGTTGTCGAGCGCCACCCTTCCCACTATCCTTTCGGACAATTTGACAACGGTCTCATCGCCTTCTATTATGGCGTTCACAAGTATCCCATTTAATGTCCCGCAGTCCTCAATAGTTATGATTACATCCTGCGCCACGTCAACGAGTCTTCGTGTAAGATACCCTGAATCCGCGGTCTTTAACGCGGTATCGGCTAAGCCCTTTCTGGCGCCGTGCGTTGATATGAAATATTCTAGGACCGTCAGCCCTTCCCTGAAATTAGCCGTGATGGGCGTTTCGATGATTTCCCCCGAAGGTTTAGCCATCAGCCCTCTCATACCGGCCAACTGCCTTATCTGCAGTTTTGAACCTCGCGCCCCTGAGTCGGCCATCATGAATATCGGATTAAAAGGATCGAGTTCCTGAAATATGAGATCTGAGACGTCATCCGTCGTATGGGTCCAGAGGTCTATTATCTTGTTATAGCGTTCTCTGTCCGTAATGAAGCCCTTTTTATATTGGTCCTGCACGTGCTCGACATCCCGCTTGGTGCGCTCAAGGTACTCCTTCTTCTTCTCGGGGATCAAGAGATCGTTTACCGATATCGACAACCCTGCCTTCGTCGCCTCTTCAAATCCTACCCTCTTAAAATCGTCCAGTAACTTAATGGTTGCGAGGTGCCCCTTCAATTTGTAGCAGTCGCATATGACCCTGCCCAGGCGCGATTTATTCATTACGTCATTGACGAATTCCATGCCGTCAGGAAGCAGTTGATTGAAGATGACCCTTCCGACAGTCGTCTCTATGATAGTCCCGTTCCGTTCAATCTTTATCTTCGCATGAAGGTCTGTCTCAGCGTCCTCGTATGAGACGACTACCTCGTCCGGTGAACTGAAAATCTTGCCTTCGCCTTTGGCGCCCGGCCTCTCTTTCGTCAAATAATAACAACCCAATACGATATCCTGCGTGGGGCTCGATATGGGATGCCCGTCAGCGGGCGAAAATATATTGTTGGATGACATCATAAGGAGCCGCGCTTCCATCTGCGCCTCTATTGAAAGCGGCACATGGACCGCCATCTGATCACCGTCGAAATCCGCGTTGAATGCCGTGCAGACGAGCGGATGGACCCTTATGGCGTTGCCCTCTATGAGGACCGGCTGAAATGCCTGTATCCCAAGCCGGTGCAGGGTCGGCGCCCTGTTGAGCATTACGGGATGATCTTTAATAACCTCGTCAAGAATATCCCAAACTTCCAACTTAGCCCTTTCCACCATCTTCTTCGCGCTCTTTATGGTGTGGACAAAGCCCTTCTCCTTAAGTTTTTTTATTATGAACGGTTCGAAAAGTTCGAGCGCCATCTTCTTAGGAAGGCCGCATTGATTAAGTTTAAGTTCCGGCCCCACGACTATGACGCTTCTGCCGGAATAATCGACGCGCTTGCCCAAAAGGTTCTGCCTGAACCGTCCCTGCTTCCCCTTCAGCATGTCGCTCAATGACTTGAGGGGCCTATTCCCGGGGCCGAGCACCGGCCTTCCGTGCCTACCGTTGTCAAAGAGCGCGTCCACTGCCTCCTGCAGCATCCTTTTTTCATTCCTGATTATTATCTCCGGCGCCTTCAATTCCATTAATTTCTTCAATCGATTGTTTCTGTTTATCACTCGACGATACAGGTCATTCAGGTCGCTGGTGGCAAACCTGCCGCCGTCTAAGGGAACAAGCGGTCTCAAATCCGGCGGGATCACCGGGATTATGTCCAATATCATCCATTCCGGTTTGTTCTTTGAGTTCTTGAACGCGTCTATTAGCCGCAGGATTTTATTCAGTTTTTTCTGGGAGTTATCCGACTTTGATTGAGCTATCTCTTTTCTGGTCTTTTGAGTCAGTTTGTCCATGTCCAGTTCTTTCAATAAATCTTTAATCGCCTCCGCGCCCATCTTCGCGGTGAATTTCTGACCGTGCTTCTCTTTTAGTTCCTTGTATCGTTCCTCCGGCAATAGTTCCATTTTCTTCAATAACGTATCGCCGGGTTCAGTCACCACATATTCTTCATAGTATAAAATCTTTTCCAGGTCCCTCGCGCTTACTCCGAGGAGAGCGCCTAACCTCGATGGCATGACCTTGAAGAACCAGACGTGAGAAACAGGAGAGGCCAATTCTATGTGTCCCATCCTTTCCCGGCGCACGCTCGAGCGCGTTACCTCAACGCCGCACCTGTCGCACACTATGCCTTTATGTTTTATCCTTTTATATTTACCGCAATTGCACTCGTAGTCCTTAGTCGGGCCAAATATCCTCTCGCAGAATAATCCGTCCTTCTCCGGCTTCAATGTCCTGTAATTGATCGTTTCGGGCTTTTTCACTTCGCCGCGGGACCATGACTTGATCTCCTGAGGTGACGCGATCCTGATTGTTATGGCGTTAAATAGATTTACATCGTCTATCATGGGTATCTATTATTTCTCCTTCGGATTCTTTCTCTCCAACTCTATATCGAGGCATAGACTCTGCAGTTCCTTGACCAGGACATTGAATGATTCAGGCGTACCGCATTGAAGTTTATTGTCCCCTTTTACTATCGCCTCGTATATGCGGGTCCTGCCCAATACGTCGTCGGACTTGACGGTAAGAAGTTCCTGCAGCGTAAAGGCCGCGCCGTACGCCTCGAGCGCCCAGACCTCCATCTCGCCGAACCTCTGTCCGCCGAACTGCGCCTTGCCTCCGAGAGGCTGCTGGGTCACAAGCGAATACGGCCCAATCGAGCGCGCGTGTATCTTATCATCGACAAGGTGCGCCAGTTTCATCATGTAGATATATCCAACCGCGACTTTCTGATCAAATGGTCTTCCGGTAAGGCCGTCGCGAAGCGTGACCTTCCCGTCAAGAGGCAATCCCGCCTTTTTCATCTCTTCCTTTATCTCTTTTTCCGTAGCGCCGTCAAAGACCGGGCTCGACACGTAGAATCCAAGTATTTTGGCGGCCCATCCCAAATGCGTCTCAAGTAGCTGGCCGACGTTCATGCGGCTCGGCACGCCGAGAGGATTCAAGACAATCTCGACTGGTGTGCCGTCGTCAAGGAACGGCATATCTTCTTCAGGAAGAATCTTTGCCACAACTCCCTTATTTCCGTGACGTCCCGCCATCTTATCGCCCACGGATATTTTCTTCTTGCTGGCCACGTAAACCTTCACCTTTTTCAGGACACCGGGCGGAAGTTCGTCGCCTCTCTTAACCCTGTCAATCTCTCTTTCAAGTTCGAAACTCAACTCTTCTATCTGGCTGTCCAAAAGCCTGGATATCCTCGAAACCTCCTGCTCCAATGTCGGATTATTTATCTTTATATTCTCAAGGTCGCCTTTCTCTACGATCCTCTTCAGGTCTTTTAACCTCACGGTTCTGCCTTGAGCTATAAGCGCCCTGCCGGACTCCAGATCGAGTATGCCTGCCGCGAGTTTCTGGCCGACCAGCAATTTATGCAGTTTCTTGTATTTTTCCTCCTTGACCTTATCGATCTGAGTTTCATATGACTCTTCGATGGCCCTGATCTCTTTCGATTCCTGCGTGCGCTCTTCTCTTGTCTTCGAGCGCGCCTCTCTGCGTGAAAATACCATCACATCGACCACTATTCCTTCGACGCCCGGCGAGGCAATGAGAGAACTGTCCCTCACATCCCCCGCCTTCTCCCCAAATATAGCGCGCAGGAGTTTTTCTTCGGGCGACAGTTCCGTCTCAGACTTCGGCGTCACCTTACCGACTAATATATCACCGGGCTCTACCTCCGCGCCTACCCTTATTATGCCGGTCTCATCAAGATTCCTCAGAGCCTCTTCGCTGACATTTGGTATGTCCCGGGTAATTTCCTCATTGCCCAACCGCGTGTCTCTGGCCTCAAGCTCAAATTCTTCTATGTGAACCGAAGTATATTTGTCTTCAGCCACCAATTTTTCATTTATCAGAATCGCGTCTTCAAAGTTGTATCCCCTCCACGGCATGAACGCAACCAACACGTTCTTACCCAGCGCCAGTTCTCCGCCATTTGTCCCGGCGCCGTCAGCGATTATCTCGCCTGCCCTTACCTTTTGACCCACCTTTACCATCGGGCGTTGATTTACGCATGTGTTCGCGTTCGATCTTTCGAACTTACTTAAAACGTAGGTCTCGCCGCTTATGACTATCTCATTGGAATCTACGCTTGTTACCGTTCCTGATTCTTTGGCTACAACAACAGCGCCTGAATCTTTCGCTGTCCTGTACTCAGTGCCTGTGCCTATCAAAGGTGCCTCAGTGTATAAAAGCGGAACCGCCTGCCTCTGCATGTTGGAACCCATGAGCGCCCTATTGGCGTCGTCGTGCTCTAAAAACGGTATGAGACATGCCGCGACACTCACGAGTTGTCTCGGAGAGACATCCATATACTGAACCTCTTTGGGCCTTGCCTGAATCAGGTCATTCTTGAACCTGCAAAATACTCTATCTTCAACAAAATTGCCTTTTGAATCTATCTTGGCGTTCGCCTGCGCTATTATGTACATATCTTCGATATCGGCCGTCAAGTAGTCAATCTTATCGGTTACCCTGCCGTTATCCACCTTCCTGTAAGGTGTCTCAATAAAACCAAATTCGTTAATCTTGGCGTATGTGCTCAACGAAGCTATCAACCCGATATTAGGACCTTCGGGAGTTTCTATAGGGCACATCCTCCCATAGTGTGAATAATGGACGTCACGCACTTCGAACCCGGCGCGCTCGCGGTTCAAGCCGCCTGGCCCAAGAGCGCTCAATCGGCGTTTGTGGGTCAATTCGGCCAGTGGATTCGTTTGGTCCATAAATTGAGATAACTGGCTTCTGCCGAAGAAATCGCGTATAACACCGGATACGAGTTTTGCGTTGATGAGATTGTGAGGCATTACATTGGCTAAGTCATAAATATTCATCCTCTCTCTGGCTGACCTTTCTACCCTCACAAGGCCTATTCGCACCTGATTCAGCAGAAGTTCGCCTACACATCGTATGCGCCTGTTCCCCAAATGGTCTATGTCGTCAGTATCCCGTTCCCCGTTCTTTACGGCGATGAGCGCCTGTATCACCTGAATGAGCGTCTGGGGATCTAGCAGTCTATCTTCTAGCGGATGTTTCATATTCAATTTTCTATTCAACATGTAACGGCCGACAGGCCCAAGATCGTATCTCTTGGCGTCGAAAAAGAGCCTGTTTACGAGATTTGCGCTCGATTCCACTGTCGGCGGATCGCCGGGACGGAGCTTCCTGTATATATCCATCATCGCGTCTTCTTTTGTCTTTGTATGGTCCTTCCTCAGCGTGTTCAATATCTCAAGGTTAGCCTTGACCAGGACCTCTATGCGCCTTACAGAAGATTTCCATATGGCTTCCACTTTCTCTTTCGTTAACTTTTCGTACTTACCTATAATAACCACGTTGGTTTCTTTGTCGATTATGTCTTTTGCGGTAAGGGCTCCAATTAAACGCTCAATCTGGGAAGACCTTGTTATTTCATGCGCCTCTGTGCCGCAAAAGGCGTTCGTTATCTCTTCATCGTTAGAATAGCCAAATACTCTTAAAAGGGCAGAGGCCAAAAACTTTCTTTTTCTGTCAACATATACATGTAAAACATCGCTGATGTCGCATTCGAACTCTACCCATGCCCCCCTATAGGGTATTATTCGCGCCGTATAGACATTCTTGCCGGAGGGATGAGGTTCCGACTCAAAAGATATTCCCGGAGAGCGGTGAAGTTGGCTCACGACGACCCTTTCGTCTCCATTGACAATGAACGTCCCTGTATCGGTCATGAGGGGAATATCGCCTAAATAAACGTCCTCCTCTTTCGTCACTTTCTTCGATTTCAGCCGCATCATGACGCGAAGTGACCCGGCATAACTCATGCCCCTCTTCCTGCACTCGGATAAATCGTACTTAGGCTTTCCGATGCTGTAGTTTATGTACTCCAGTTTATATTCTCCATCGGGCGTCTCTATGGGGAATATCTCTCTGAACGCGGACTCTAGGCCGGAGTTCTTACGCTTCGCCTTAGGAACGTCTTGCTGGAGAAACTCCCTGTACGAATTAAGCTGGATCTCTAATAGATTAGGAAGTTCGTAACACTCCTCTATCCGTGCGTAACTCTTGCGTTTTATCACTGTCTAACTCCATTCTCGTAAATCGTATATCGCATATCGTAAATCGTACGATGTACGAAGGACGATATACGATGCACGAAACATCTGTCCTACTTCAACTCGACTTTCCCACCCGCGGCCTCGAGCGACTTCTTAATTTTATCTGCCTCTTCCTTTGTCGCGCCTTCCTTTACAGTCTTAGGGCTTGAGTCGACGAGGTCTTTTGCCTCCTTTAACCCAAGGTTCGTCAAAGCGCGCAGTTCTTTTATAACCTGTATCTTGTTGGTCCCGGCGCTGGCCAGCACGACCGTGAATGTGCTCTTCTCCTCTTGAGGCGCCGCCTGCCCTGCGCCTGGAGCGGCTACTTGGACTGCTGCCGGCCCTTGAGCCTGAACACCAAATTTCTCTTCAAGCGCCTTGACAAGGTCCGCGAGCTCAAGCACTGTCATGGACTCTATCGATTCCATGATATTCTTCATCTTGTCCGTTATCTCCACCTTTGTCTCTTTTGTTTCCATCTTTATTCCTCTCTTTCTCTTTAAGTCTTCTTTACCGCCTTTATTGCTTCTATGCAATAGACAAATTTTCTTAAGATACCTCCAAGTGTGTTAACGAATCCCGTTATCGGTGATTTAACACCTGCAACAACGCGCGCCAACATATAATTTTTTGAAGGTATCGCCGCGAGCACCCCTACCGATTCCGAGCTCACGAGCCGTCCCTCCAAGATGCCGCCCTTTATTTTAAAATTAGCGTTTTCTTTGGCAAAAGACGCGAGAGTCTTGCAGGCGCTAATAAGGTCCTGGCCTAAGAACGATACGCCCGTGCCGCCTTCTACCGCTTTAGACAGTTCAAGCAATTTTAATTTGTCAAAGACCGCGCTAAGTATGGAATTTTTGACAACGATATATTGCGATGACGAGCTTTTCAAATTTTTCCGAAGCTGCTCCAGACGCGAAACGTCCGTGCCCATATAACCGGTTATGACGAAGTCCGGATGGTCATGTAAATGATTTTCCAACTCCTTCGCCATCCGCTCCTTGCACTGCCTTCCTAATTTCTCCTGCTTCATGATCAGCTCTCGTGCCTTATGTTATCTAAATTCTCCGATATCCAGTTTTATGCCGGGCCCCATACTCGAGGATATGTATAATGATTTCACGTGTTGACCCCTGAGCGATGACCCTTGGGGATTCGAAGCCATTACAGCGTCAATTAACGCTAAGGCATTAGCGATGAGCGCCTCTTCCGAAAAAGAGAGTTTACCCACCGCCGCGTGTATGCCGCCTTGTTTGTCCATCTTGAACTCTATCTTTCCCGCCTTCACTTCATTTATCGCTTTTTTAGTGTCTTGGGTGACGGTTCCTGATTTCGGGTTCGGCATTAACCCTCTAGGACCCAGGATCTTACCAAGTTTTGCTAGATCCTTCATCATGTCAGGGGTCGCTATAGCTACGTCGAAATCGACCCAGCCGGACTGAACCTTGGCGATTAGGTCCTCCGCGCCAACGTACTCAGCGCCTGATTCCTTTGCCCTCTTCTCTTCCTCGCCTTTACAGAAGACGGCAACCCTGACTGTCTTGCCGGTCCCGTGAGGCAATGCTACGGTCCCTCTGATAGAGGCGTTCTTTTCCTGCTTTGGGTCAACTCTTAGCGCGGCTGAAATCTCAATCGACTCATCGAATTTCAATTTGGGCGCTTTCTTCAATACGGCTATCGCTTCCTTCAGACGGTATGTCTTCGTGTAGTCGCACAGCGCTTGAACCGTCTTCATTCTTTTCGATAGGGTTTTCATGCCTTTAAACCTTCCGAATCCGACACATCTATTCCCATGCTTCGGGCGGTTCCCTTAATTATGGCGATCGCCTTTTCTAATGTAGGCGCGTTCAAGTCTTTCATCTTCATATTCGCTATCTCTTTTAGCTGTTCCAATGTCACTTTGCCAACCTTTTCCTTATTCGGCGTCCCGCTTGCCTTGGCTATGCCGCAGGCGCGTTTCAATAGAACGGAGGCCGGAGGCGTCTTTATAACAAAGGTGAATGTCCTGTCCTCGTACGCGGTTATTACGACAGGCAATGTCAGGCCTTCCTGTCCCTTGCTCCTCTCATTGAACGATTTACAAAATTCCATGATACTCAGCCCATGCTGGCCCAATGCGGGGCCTACGGGCGGCGCGGGATTCGCGCTTCCTGCGGGACAGTACAACTTTATGATTGCTTTTATTTTCTTTGCCATTGTTTTATCAGACTTTTTCTACCTGCCAGGTTTCGAGCTCCACGGGCGTTGCCCTTCCGAATATGGATATGGTGACTTTGACTTTGCCTTTTTGTGGGTTCACCTCTTCTATCGTGCCGCTGAAGTTAGTGAACGGCCCTTCGGTCACTCGCACGCCCTCGCCTTTCTCGAACACGACCTTCGGCGTCGGTTTTTCCTGCGCCTCGCGGGCCTGCCTTAGTATTGTCTCTATTTCCTCTTCTTTGAGAGGAAGCGGCTTTGAGCCGGCTCCTACGAATCCTGTCACGCCGGGTATCGATTTTATCAGGTACCAATTTTCATCGTTCAGTTCCATTTCTACTAATATATATCCCGGAAAAAATTTACGCTGGGATATGCGCTTCTTCCCTGCCTTGACCTCTGACACCTGCTCAATGGGCACGAGAACCTGCGCAACCGTCTCTTTCACAAGCCCTGTCTTAATCTTCGCTTCCAGCGCCGTCTTCACTCTATCCTCGAATCCTGTCTGAGTGTGAATTACGTACCACCGTTTTGCCATTGTCATCTTAATCTTTTATAGTCTTGTCATTATAATGTTGACGATCTTTGACAACAGAAGATCGCAAACACCTATGAATGCCGAAAGTATCGCCAAGGATACAAGCACTACTATAGTTGAATCTATCAGTTCGTTCCGCGAAGGCCACGATACCTTCACCATCTCCAGTTTTATATCTTTAAAGAAATTCTTAAATTTGTTCGGCATTTTCTACTCTTTAACTCCGGTCTCGTAATTCGTCCTTCGTATATCGTATTTGGTTTTTCGATATACGATTTACGATATACGAAACGTAAGGTATCTCTATACTGGCAGGAGCGGCAGGAATCGAACCCGCAGTAACGGTTTTGGAGACCGTTGGTTTACCATTAACCGACGCTCCTAATATATAGTAAATGCCAGCGTCACTTGATCTCCTTATGCACCGTGTGAATTTTGCAAAATTTGCAGAACTTTTTCAACTCAAGTTTATCCGGATTCTTCTTCTTATTCTTCGTTGAAGAATAATTTCTGTTCTTGCATTTCGTGCATTCGAATAAAATCTGCTCCTGCATCGTCTACTCTCTAACTCCGCTTATTCTCACTCAATAACTTCAGTCACTACCCCAGCCCCTACGGTATGGCCGCCTTC
>MHFL01000033.1:0-1771 GCA_001804165.1 Omnitrophica bacterium RIFCSPLOWO2_01_FULL_45_10
ACACTATCACAGATGTGATAACCGCGATGAGCGCATTGCCGTTTATCACTACGATGATCTCATGTTCGGCCGTTCCGGATGATCATGAAATTATTAAATTCGACCCCCAAAGCGGCGTCGGTTTTTATAAGCAGCACGCCGGCGTTATATGTTTTAAGGGCGACCTGGAGGATCGACGTCTCGACCGGTTTATTAACTTAGTATTGACATCGATCGGCGGCGTGAAAGTGGAGCCGGCTCCCGATCCTTTTGGCGTTACAAAAGGGATGTTTAACTTGGAAATAGAAGTGCCTCCGGAGCTTGTCAAAAAAACCGTAAGTCAACTCCGGGACAAGGCAGGCTTAAAAGATTACAACGACTATTTAAAAAATAAATGGCAGGAGGTCCTCGAAGCCGTTTCAGACTTCACGGTATACGGCGGATCCTTTCTCCGCGCCCAAACGCCTGTCCGCCGAAGCTCCTCCGGAGATTCCATGTTGAATAGCAAAGGCGGAAGCGGGGTGTCCCCAGAAAAACAGGCTCAAGCTACCAAACTTTTACAACCAATATTAGAGACCTGCCAGACAGTCTGGCGTTATAACTACAATTCAGTCTTCTCGGACATTTTAATCTTGACGCGGAATCAGCGCCTACGCCAAGCCCAGAATATAGTCGATCGTATTACAGAGGCGAACGGCCTTGACCACATGCAGGTCAGGGTCTTTTTGACCGGCCCTTCGATTATATGGGAATATAAAGGAAAGATTTATCTTCTCTGGTCTTTGCTGGGCAAAGATGATAAAGGCCGGATATATCTTGACAAAGAAGAGATGGCAACAGCCATCGCGCATGAGATAGCGCACACTGTCTGTGGTCACGAGGCGAAGGTAGAGCCGCTTTATAAAAGATGGAAAGAAGAGAGACGAAAGATTAAACATGGACGAAGATCGAGGTTCGCCGAATTGACGGCGAGGGTCCGATTGAACGAACTTTTGCAGGAGAACGAGTTCGAAGCCGATCTCGCGTCGGTTATATTAATGCATAACGCGATGAAGGACAATCCGCATTTTAATCCGGGCGCCATTCTCGATGTGTATATCAAAGGCGCGGCGATAGACAGTATCTTTGATAGAAGGACTTATGAGATTTATAAAGAACTTGATACCCATCCCGATGACAGCGCGCGAATAGCAAATTTAAGATATTTTATCGAGAAGCGCATATACGCAAACCTGACCTTGTCTGATTTTGTTGGATCAGGGGCCGTTCCCCAAAAAGGCGCGCCCTCACCCGTTAAGGATTTGCTTAGAGACGGCGAATACTCTTATTACAGAGCGAGCGCGCCTGTCCGCCGAAGCTCCTCCGGAGATTACATGTCGAATAGCGAAGGCGGAAGTGGCGCGGAAGAAGAAGAGCCGGGCCGACATATAGAGGAAATTAAGCCGGAGAGGCGAGAAGAAACCGCACACAGGCCTTGGATGAAAGGGGCGCTGCGATATTTTATATCTATGTTGAAGTGGGGTTCCGGCGAAGGAGAGATCGCGCCGTCTGAATTGTCAGAAATTCCCAATGAAGAAGTGAAGATTGTATTAAGTTTAATTAAGAATAGAAACATAGTTCCTCTGGCCGAAGCGTTAGGCAAGAGGAACGAATTATTTATGACACAGGTTTCCGATAGTCTGCGTGGCACATATCTGGATTTAAATAAGGTAAAGGCCTTTTTAGAGAAGAATGTCTTTGTGATACAGGATACACACGGCATGACAGACCCGATGATTGACAGTCTTGTTCG
>MHFL01000033.1:1804-4403 GCA_001804165.1 Omnitrophica bacterium RIFCSPLOWO2_01_FULL_45_10
ACGCGGCGCGAAACATCCCGGTATGATAGTGATCCTTTATGACCTCATCGCTAATAATATTGTTCAAATAAAGGATATGGAAAAAAGAGCCTCGGCAATTCAAGCGCTATGGGCGCTTGTACTTTCCGATTTTCTTTGCCTAGAGCATAAGATGAGCCGTAATAAGTGCGATGAAAATGCTGTAGAGATTGCCGGCATTCGGCGGGCGGATTTGACACATTTTCGCAGTCCGAAGATTCTCAAAAGCGCTTCCGAATTTATACCTCGTGTTGAGCGGCTTGGCGATGTCATGTATATGACGGCCTTAAAGCCGGTCTGTTATTTCTCTGATACTCATGGAAACGTAAGTGTCTTGAGGCAGGTTTTAAAATTCGCTAAAAACAGGGGCGTGATGATGGATTGTGGTGATTTAATTAATGGAGACGCGGCAGCGCCGGCATCTTTGGAGACAATGAACGAGTTCTTTAGAGCCGCTGGACAGGAACAGGAGGAGCTCTTTCACGTTATGACTGGAAGTCGTCCTCTATCCGTAATAACCGGAGGAACCGCGCAGGATCTATGGGTATTCAGAACGATCTTTGATTCCAACCCTATAAATAATCTTGTGTCGGTTGAAGCGAGGCATATGGAGTCTCTCGAGGAGCCATCCATATTGGAGAGGTACCGCCAGGCATATCCCGAGATCGTCTTTATTGATAATATGGAAGTAGGCGTTCGTCATAATATACGTTATCCAACGGTCCATGTGAAAGGGAAGCCTTTTGAATTAAATTCCAAAGAGGCGTCAGTCTTCCCTCCGCATTTTGATAGGGCGATGATTAAAGATGAGAATACGATAAAGACGTTGGACGACCTCTTCTTATTCAGATCACGCGGAAGAAGATCCTCGAAGTTATGGGTTGTCGGACATTGCCATCCGGAAAAGCCGCTGTTATTTGTCAATACCAGAGAGAATAAATGGAGAGTAAAAGTATTGACGGAACGCCGCGCGGTGAAGATTGAAGATAAAGCGGTTCTTATTTTACCGGCATTGAAAGACGCGTATAAGACGGTGTATATGCCCTTCACCGCCCATCGCTCCGGGGAACTCGTCGTGTGGTGCGAGAAATTCCGCATCAAGCCGAAAAAGCACCTTTCCGGATATGCGCGGCAAATAAAATTATCTTATAGAAAAGGTTATCTGAGCGAAGAGCAAGAGGAGAGGGCGATACGGCTCATCGGACAGAATAGCGCTACTTTCGAGATGATGCGGAAATATGGGAAGAAAGACCAAATCAAAAAATCGATGCTTAGGTCTTTTGTAGAAGCCGTCCTCTGGGAAGACCTATATGAGAAGCGGGGTAAAAGAGAGATAGAAGGTTTAATCAGCGATTGCGTCCAAAAAGTCGCGCCGAAAGACGGCGGCACGATAGATCTAGAGACTCTTGTGAATGTTGTTGCTTCCGCTCTTGGGAAGAATGTTACCCAAACGGACATTCCTCCGAAAGGCGATCGGCAAAGCGCGCCTGTCCGCCGAAGCTCCTCCGGAGATTCCATATCGAATAGCGAAGGCGGAAGCGGAGTGGCCCCTGAAGGGCCGTCCCCAGAAGCGGAATCTGCCGAAGATCGGTTTGAAGAAGAATTTCTCGGCTCGAGCGTATCGCGTAAAACCATAGCCAGAACCGAAGACCTTAATGTTTCAGCGAAGACAAGAATTTTTCTTGAAAAGATGCTAAAGAATAAAAATTTCGCCGATAGAGAGTGTTTAGAAGAAACGTTGCTTAGATTAAAGACGGCCCAACGCAGGTTGAAAGAATTGAAGCAAGAGAAGTTTGCCAAGATATTAATTTTGGAATTCGAGGGATTTATTGAAGATATGCTGTTAATTTTAGAAGATATCTGGATATTTAAATTTGGGAATTCAGAAGAAAGCTCTCTTTATGATTCCGTATCTCAAATATTTGACATCAGTATACCGCGAGAAGAAGTTCTTAGAATAGATGTGGACTTTATAGGAAAAGGCGGATTTGAATCTGCTTATCTCGTTGATTTGCATAAAAAGGGCAAGGTCTATGATCTGGCGGCCAAGATGCCCGATTCAGATATGGATTCTTTGAATCCTGAATTCGGGAGATTGGCGCGGCAGTACAAGAGAAGATTGTCGGAGCGTTACTCCCGGAATAGATTTCCTTACCCTCGGATGGTCAAGCAGGGTTCGCAAGAGGGCAGACTGCGCTATGAAGAATTTGGTCATGGGCAGAGACTGGATGATTTTTTATTACAGAATATTGTTAGAAGACAAAAAGGCCTTACTAAAAAACAAAAATTGCTTGTAATAAGAAATGTATTGGCAGGCCACTTCGATATTATCTTAAAGGAAGGCGGGGAAGGCTCTGACTTGACGGCCGGCTTAAAACTTAATGATGTAAGAGTTGCCCCTTTGACCGCTTCCCAGCTCAGAGACCTTAAAGAAGACGGCGTACCTTATAGAGACGTAATATTCATGGATATGGAACAGCAAACCATGCCCTTTAGCCATGCCATCTCCCTGTCAATAAAACCTTTTCTAAAAATAAGTCAAGCCATGGGGTTAACTTCGGCAGATTTAGCAAAAGTTTTA
>MHFL01000033.1:4489-4604 GCA_001804165.1 Omnitrophica bacterium RIFCSPLOWO2_01_FULL_45_10
AGAAGGAGAGCGTAAAGAAAAAGAATTGATAGAAGAATTCAATGAAGAATTTGCCGCAACGTCTGGGTCCACGTCTGGGTCCGTTTCTCGAGGAGCCGCGTCTCAAGAGGCAGGG
>MHFL01000033.1:4699-6101 GCA_001804165.1 Omnitrophica bacterium RIFCSPLOWO2_01_FULL_45_10
GGTGTCCCAGAGCGGCCCGTCCGCAGATACAGATACACTGGATACCGGTAAAAAAGGCGGCTCTGGCGAGTGGACTGGGGCAGAATCCGAAAATGAAGAGCAAGGCCCGGGCGGAGCATCCCAGAATGGCGCGAATTCCCCGATGTCATTAGATACCGTTATAACCGATATGGGAAAACCCGGCAATTTCATATCTCCGGCGCCGCAACAGGCGCCGATCGAACGAATGACCATTGCCGAACTCAGCGCTATACGACTGAAGGAGGCCGGCGGTTTTATTCACAGCCATCTCGGAAATGAACCATATGGATTTATTGAGTTACGCTATCAAAATATAGAAGAGCTTGGAGATCTCTGTACCATGCTTGAAGATCAAGAAATACGGGAGGAGCTGAAAGCGCTTCACAGTGATGGTAGGGCGCAGGTTATACTGGTGACGAAGAACCGAGATATGTCGAATGCGACGAGAGAGCTCTTCCGGCGCTTATACCGGCTTCTTGGCCAACTCGGCATCCTGATTGTCCCCATAGCCGATCTGGACCGATTTGAAATTGAGAATCCCATCGCGGAGACGGCCGGCGGGATGCCTCCGGATGGAGTGTCTTCGGATACGCCGAAAACGAACGAAAACGTCGGGCTCTCAACCCACAACCCACAACGTCCGGCTCCCGACTTTGTACCTCGCGCCTCGGCGAGCGGGGGGTCAGTTATGAGTTCTGAGTTAGGAGTTATGAGTGAAATCGCTTCGGACGTCTCACGCCTCACAACTCACAACTCACAACTTCTTACCTCCCAACCCCTAACCCCCAACCTTGAACCGCGCCAGTCCGCAAGCGGCGATTCCGGCACCGATGCGCACCCGGCATGGGAAGCGACTGTATGGAGCGCGGTGAATGAAATCGGCATCGATAATGTCCGCGATATGTCATACATTAGTTTTGCGGAAAGACTCTCAGAAAGACTCGGAATAACACTTAGGAGCGCCGATATCCGTATGAGTGATATCAACGAGCACCATATGGAAAAGTATATACCATCCCCGCTGTCCGTATTTTTCAGCGTAACGCCATCTCAATATAAAGGTTTTGCGGAACTTCCAAACGTGACGAGATCGTATCTTGAAAAAATGGGAATCCACGGACCCGGAATCTATATGAATCGCGCATCGGCATCGTATTTCTCGGAAAATACCAATAAGATCTTACTATTTTCGGCATGCGCTCAATACCACGCAGGACGCTCAGGCGATATAGATGAAGAGCTTTACCGTTACTCCGGTTATTATTCCTGGCCTGTTATTCTTGAGACTTTAAGATTTTGTGAAGGTGTCGGGGAACGGGTGAATCTCTCTCTGCCGGATGATATAGATCGTCCGGAGCATATCGCCGTTACTTTTAATACG
>MHFL01000033.1:6125-15448 GCA_001804165.1 Omnitrophica bacterium RIFCSPLOWO2_01_FULL_45_10
ATAGAAGTTTCAGTTGTAGATGCAGCCGAAAAAGATTTACAAGAACTTTTTGCATTTCGTGCAATGTGGTTTTCGGGAAGTGTAGTGGGGGGCACCAATCCGGAGTTTGATCCAGAGAGATTCAGGGCCGAACTTATAGCTATCATATGCGGTGAAAGGCCGGGCGCCGTTGTTATTGCCCGCTCCAAGGGCGAGATAATAGGTTATGCGGTTTCTCTTAGTGTTGGCGGGCCGTTGGAACATGTTGGAGAGGTGGCGGAATCGGCAGTGCATTCTGCGTATAGGCGGAGCGGTGAAATAGGAAGGCGGCTCTTCAGAGATGACAATCGCTATATTGCAAGAGAGTTATTTGCCAGGGCGCTCGATGGATTAAAGAGATGGCCTGTTATTACGGAGGTTTTCATTGATGACCATTCACGAAGAGCATCAAGCAGTAAGCTTGCCAGAGACTACTTTGGTTTTCAGTACGATAAGGGTATGTATGTACTAAAACTTGATAGAACTGGCGATGCCTCCCGTGCTCGCGAACCGGCACCCGACGAGAGGCAGAGCACGAGCGGGGTGTCCCCGAACGGCCCGTCCCCAAATACTCCCGGATTGAAAGAGGACTCAGCTGCCAGACTAAAATCTAAGGACGAATGGGATATTGTTAATTCTATCGTACCTGGTAGGACCGGGAAAAAGGGCAAACCTCGTTTCCTTACAGATGAGGAGATAAAACTGTTGGTTCGGGAAGCTAAAAATGGAAATAGCGCGGCAAAGCAGGCTATGCTTGACGCTTTTCAATATCTGGTTACTGGAAGGGCGGCCGCCTATATTAATTTATATCCGGATATGGGATTAGAAAAAGAGGACCTGATTCAGGTCGGGACTGTAGGAGTCAGCAATAACAATGTTGGTGGCCTGATGCGCGCCATAGAACTGTATGATGAAGACAAGGGCGCATCATTTTCAACTTATGCTCGCATCTGGGTAGAGAAAGAAATGCGCTATTGTCTGAAAGAAGAGCAAAAGCGAAGAGTGGCGTCGTTAGATCAACGTTCCGTTGACGAAAGCGAAGATTACGGGACATTAATGGATGGGGTTGAGGACAAGAGAGCTCGTTTTGAGGATGAGCTGATTTCAAGATTAGACATTATAAATTTTAAAGGACATCTGATCGAAACTATGAATGGACTGGGCGTCTCCCTGAGGAACCAAAAGATTATTCTCGAGTGCTTTAGCGGAAAAGAAGAAGAAGAGATAAGTGAAGAACACGGGATAACTGTAAGCAGAGTATCTTTTATCATACGAAGAGAAGCAAAGCGGTTGGAAAAAATATTTCCAGACATCGACATCTACGGGCTGTTGGGTATGAAAAGACCGTTAGGTCGTAAGACGGCAACGTCTGGGTCCGTTTCTCGAGGAACCGCGTCTCAAGAGGCAGGACCGAGCAGTGAGACTACGACAGAGGAGCGGCAAAGCGCGAGCGGGGTGGCGGATTTCGGTAAAAAAATAGACAGTCCCGATCTCGATGGAGACGCTGGTTCGGTAAAAATAGGGACAGTCCCGATTTTTGAGATTGCTTCGGCACCTTCTGTGCCTCGCAATGACGATGAGGCAATGCGGGGCATTTTAGCACCTATACATGATTTGACGAGAGCCGGCGTTCAGACGCAGTCGATTCGGCAAAATAGCCAGATACTTTTGTCTGAGAGTTTATTTGACTTGGAGGATGGCGAACATCTGAAGGGGCTTTTGGGCGAGGATTCGCCGATAAAGATACTGCCGCCTGAAAAGATCAGAAATGCGTCAATAAACAGAAACACGACGAAACAGAACACGGTCTGCGTGATAAATAAGAAAGATTACGACAGCCCTGAGTTATGGAATCAGAATCATAAGGCACAGAATAAGGCGTCGTTACTCATATTGGATGAAAATCTTACTGGTTCAAGATACCTCTATTTGGAAGGCGTTGCGGGGCTCGCGAAGGCCATTATGGACTATAATCGAGACCCTGCAAATAGAGATTATATATATAAATATTTAAATTTATTATTCGATAAAAAAGAGGCAATTAGTGACGATAAATTGCTGGAACTTTTGCTGAACGATCCTAGCGGATTTGCTAATTACATCAAATTTAAACCAATAGCGCCGTTCGAGACAGAAGAGTTGCCGAACAGCTACAAGCGCGACGTCGAGAATTACCTTATAGCGGCATAACACGCCCGGGCATATGCGGGATGAGATGGCCTTCCCCCGAGTTGGCGGTCCTCGTCCCGCGCCTGGGCTTTTTTAGTGTAAAACTGACTTAGGGTCAAGGGTCAAGAAGATAAGATTTTTTTACTTGACCCTTGCTATATGACCCTCTGCAATAGAGCCTCGTGCAATTTTGTATATATAGAGCCGCTCGGCGTGAGGGTGCTTTGGAAGAGAAATATTGAATTAATAGATTGTTTAGGGCATGCGGCGTAGGATGTAGAATGTAGGGATAGGATTTTCTCTTTCAATGCCGCTTTATTTTTTGGAGACCGAACTCTTCCTATGGTCAAGTGGGCCGCGAAAGGACGAGCCTCCTTCTCGAATCCTATTCCCGAGAGCGCCTCATCAATCTTTTCCGCCAACACCTTCGATTCTTGCACACCCTTATCCAGCCCCGCCCAGATCACTCGTGGATAATCTATCTTAGGAAACGCGCCGACGTCTTTTAATGTGATTTCAAAAGGCCTCGTTTCTTTGGCGATTGCCTCGAGGTTCGCTTTTACCTCTTCGACTTTTTTATCATCGACCTCGCCAAGGAATTTTAACGTCAAGTGGATATTGTTATTTTCAACCCATTTAACATCAGCGCCCGAGTATTTGAGATGCGCCTGTATCTGGGCGAGCGATTCATGGATTTGCGCGGAAAGTTCGATGGCAATGAAAGTACGCATGTATAAAGGTTATCCACAATAGTAGGGCACCCTTAAGGGTGCCCTACTATTATAATGTGCTGATAAGATCAAGAGCGGCATCGCAAGCTTGAAGCTTAATATCCTGTCGCGAGCCTTTGAAGTGTAATTCTTTTACAATTCGCTTCTTATTCGTAGCTATTGCGATGTAAACCAATCCTACAGGCTTTTTCTTTGTGCCGCCGCCGGGCCCGGCGATGCCGGTTACGCCTATACCGATATCTGCGCCGGCCAGAAGTTGCACTCCTTTTGCCATTTCAAGCGCGACCTGTTTCGAGACAGCTCCATGTTCCCGCAGCAATCCGGAAGATATGCCGAGGATATTCTCTTTCGATTCATCGGAATAGGCGACGATACCCGCCTTGAAATATTGCGAACTGCCGCTCACGTTTGTTACTATATTCGAGACAAGCCCTCCGGTGCATGATTCGGCAATGGCAAGCGTCTTTTTCTTCCGGGTTAAAATTTTCCCTATCTCTTCTTCAAGCGGACTATTACGCATATTACATATTATATAGCGTCACGTGGCAAGATGCAAGGCAAGTGCTATGAAAAAATATTAAAAAAAGTTGCAACAATTTTATGGGTTTTTACGTCTTATATAGTAGAGGTAGCTAGTTCTGCAAGGTCGCAATTTGCGACCTTAGACAAAAAACTGCTTAACAGAAAGGAGACGAGATGAAAGAATTGATAGTGCAGGAAATTATTGGGAGGAAGATTTATTTAATAAGAGGGCAGAAAGTAATGCTTTCTATAGAGCTAGCGGCACTTTATGGAGTAGAGGTGAAAAGATTAAATGAGCAGGTTAAGCGAAACATTAAGAGATTTCCAGATGACTTTATGTTTCAGCTAAGCGATACAGAATATGAAATCTTGAAGTCGCAATTTGCGACTTCAAGTTGGGGCGGGATTCGCCGAGCAAATCCCTATGCTTTTACGGAACAAGGCGTTGCCATGCTATCCACTGTTCTCAATAGTGAAAGAGCTATTCAGGTAAATATCGCCATAATGCGCGCATTTGTTAAATTAAGAGAAATCCTTTCGACTAATAAAGATCTTGCACATAAACTAAATGAACTTGAAAGGAAGACTGACAAACATGATGCTGAAATTCAGAAGATTTTTGAAGCGATTAGACAGTTAATGGCGCCGCCGCCCGAGCCGCCTAAGCGAAAGATAGGGTTTCACCCCTATTCAAAGAGCTGAAAATCGCTTTACAAGAAGGAGGTGATAAATGTATAATAACATTACGTAATAGACATAATAATAGGATACTTGTAGAGGAACCCATACCTAAATTAAGGAGAAATGAAGATGGTGAAGACTAAACCCAAAGAGAAGGACGAATCAAAAGAGGCGAAGAAGGACGTTACGCAGGAAGAGAAGACAAAGGCGCTCGATCTGGCGCTTGAACATATCGAGAAACAATTCGGCAAGGGTTCAATAATGAAATTGGGTCAGGATTTTAAACTCGATGTGCCGGCTATCTCTACCGGCTCAATCGCGGTTGATATAGCGCTTGGGGTAGGGGGCGTTCCCCGCGGCCGCGTTATTGAGATATTCGGGCCCGAGTCGAGCGGAAAGACGACGCTCACCTTGGGCATAATCGCCAATGCCCAGCGCTTAGACGGCCAGGCGGCATTCATAGACGCGGAGCACGCGTTCGACGCGGGATACGCGAAGAAGTTGGGCGTGAATTTGGATAACCTTCTTATGTCGCAGCCGGATACCGGGGAACAGGCGCTCGAGATTACGGAGACCTTGGTCAGGTCGAACGCGATTGATGTGATTGTGATAGATTCGGTCGCGGCATTGACGCCCAGAGCGGAGATTGAAGGCGAGATGGGCGCGTCGCACATGGGGCTTCAGGCGCGTCTCATGAGTCAGGCGCTCAGGAAGTTGTCCGGCGCGATAGCGAAGTCGAAAACATGCGTAATCTTCATAAATCAAATAAGGGAGAAGATAGGCGTAATGTTCGGCAATCCAGAGACTACGCCGGGCGGGAGGGCGCTCAAATTCTACGCTTCTGTGAGGATAGATTTAAGGCGTATCGCGACACTGAAGAAGACCGAAGATGTTGTCGGGATCCGGGTACGGGCGTCTATCGTCAAGAATAAAGTCGCGCCGCCTTTCAGAAAGGCCGAGTTCGATATCATGTATGACGAAGGCATATCTAGGGCCGGCAGCATATTGGATATGGGCGAGTCGTCAGGGGTATTGCAGAAGTCAGGGGCGTGGCTCCTTTACGGAGAGGAGAAGTTGGGACAGGGCAAAGAGAACGCGAGGATTTTTTTGAGAGAAAATCCAAAAGTTCTGGCAAAGATAGAGAAGGATATATTAGAGAAGGCGTCTTTAAAATAGATAAAGACCGCGCAAAGCTTAAAGATAGCGCATACAGATTATTACGGGTGAGGCCGAGGAGCGAAGCCGAACTAAGGCGCCGCCTGAAAGAGAAGGGCCACGCCGATCTATTAATAAATAATTGCGTAGAGGATTTAAAGCGTTCCGGCGACATCGACGATGCGAAGTTCGCCCGCTTTTGGGTTGAATCGCGGATGCACCTGAACCCGGTAGGCGATGTAGTCTTAAAGCATGAGTTGAAGGAAAAAGGCGTAAGCGATTCGATAATCGAAGCCACCTTAGTCACGAAGGCGAAGAGTTACGATGAATACGAGGTGGCTTTTTCTATGGCGAAGGAGCGCTTCGAACGGTTCAAGAAACTGGACAGGGCGAAGGCGATGAAACGGCTGTATGACTTTCTTTATAGACGCGGATTCAAGTATGATGTGATTGAGAAGATAATAGAGAATATAATGCTATGACTACAAACGAGATTCGACAGGCCTTTTTGGAATTTTTCAAATCAAAGGGACACACGATAGTGCCCAGCGACTCGCTCGTGCCCAAGGATGACCCGACGCTTCTTTTCACAGGAGCGGGGATGAACCAGTTCAAGGAGAAATTTCTCGGCCGCAACATAACATATACGCGCGCGGCATCGTGTCAGAAGTGCCTTAGGACTGGCGACTTAGAGAATGTCGGGAAAACCCCCGGGCATCATACTTTTTTTGAGATGCTCGGCAATTTTTCCTTCGGGGATTATTTTAAGAAAGACGCGATCGTTTGGGCATGGGAATTCTTGACTAAAAAATTGAAGATCAAAAGTCAAAAGTTATGGGTATCCGTATATCAGGATGACGACGAAGCATACAACATCTGGAAAGATGCCGTTAAGATTCCGCAAGAAAAAATAATCCGGCTCGGCGCAAAAGATAACTTCTGGCCTTCTGAAGCGCCGACTAAGGGGCCCAATGGGCCGTGCGGGCCTTGTTCTGAAATTTTTTATGATTGGGGAGAGGATGTCGGCTGTAGAAAAACTGGATGCTCGCCTGCATGCGATTGCGGCAGATTCGTTGAGGTGTGGAACCTCGTCTTCACTCAATTTGACAGGCAGAAGGACGGGAGCCTTGAATCGCTTCCGAACAAAAATATAGACACAGGCATGGGCCTTGAAAGGCTGGCCTCTGTGATGCAGGGAGTTCATACTAACTTCGAGATAGACATATTCAAGCCGATAGTCGAAGAGATACGATCGTCCATCGTCCATCGTCCATCGTCCATCGAAAACGAAGTACGAAGGACGAAGGACGAACGACGAACCAATGCCATCGCCGACCATATCCGCGCGGTGACGTTCGCCATCGCGGACGGCGTTATGCCATCGAATGAAGAAAAGGGCTACGTTGTAAGGAAAATCATCAGGCGCTCAATTATGCACTCAAAAGAATTAGATATAACATCTTTGCCGTTTCTTTATAAGTTAGTCGATGTTGTGGCTGAAGTTATGAAGGAGCCGTACCCGGAATTAAAGACTCGAAGGGATGATATAGCGCAGGTGGTGAAAAAAGAAGAAGAGAGCTGCCTCTTCGTTCTCGATACGCAATTGCCGAAGGTAGAAGACGCGTTCAGGAATATCAGAGGAATTAAAGACGATGCTGAAATAGCCGAGGCCGCCTTCAATTTTTACGACACATACGGCGTGCCTTACGAAATTCTCGAGACCGCGGCCAAAAAGTTCAATCTAAGGATAGATAAAAATAAATTTGAGAACTTACTTAATAAACAGCGGGAATTATCCCGCGGCAAGACAAAGATTAAAGGCGAAATTTTTTCCGAGACGTTCGCCAAGAAGGTGGAGGCGCTTGATCTTAAGACGGAATTTCTCGGTTATGAAAAGACGAATGCCGAGGCGAAGGTCGCGGCCGTTCTCGAAGGCGGTGAGGTCATTCTGGACAGGACCCCGTTTTACGGTGAGTCCGGCGGGCAGGTCGGTGACTGGGGCAGAATCGAAACCGCCTCGGGAGCGATGGAGGTTCGGGACGCGAAAAGATACGGCGAAACGATAGTCCATATAGGCAAGATTTTGAAAGGCAGGATCTTGAAAGGCGAGAAGGCCAAGGTATATATCGATGAGGCAACGCGGGGGAAGGTTATGGCAAATCATACCGCGACGCATCTTCTGCAGGCGGCGTTGAGGAATGTCTTAGGCGAGCATGTTCATCAGACAGGGTCCATGGTAGATAAAGATCGTTTAAGATTTGATTTTACACATATAAAGAAGATGGACGAGAGGGAACTGAAGCGTGTCGAAGAGACCGTTAATGAGAATATAAAAAAACGTATCCCTGTTAAGAAAGAGATAAAAGACCTTGAAAGCGCGAAAAGGGAAGGGGCGACCGCGCTTTTTGGCGAGAAATATGAAAAAAAGGTGCGCGTTGTGACGATAGGAGATGTGTCCAAGGAGCTCTGCGGCGGCACACATCTTGATAATACCGGCGAGATTGAAATTTTTAAAATTATTAGTGAAAGCTCCATAGCGTCCGGGATACGGCGCATTGAGGCATTGACCGGTGACGAAGTTCGAAAGTGGATGGAACGCGAGGAAGAGGCTCAAAGCGCAAAGCTCAAAAGCCAAAGCGAAAAAGAGAAAGAGAAGAAGGCGCGAGCGGCGCGTTTGAAAGAAGAGATAGGCAGGATAGATTCCATTATGGCCAACGGAAAGATTTTTAATGGCGCAAAAATTATATTTGATATAATAGATGGGCTCAATACAGAGGGTTTGAGGGTTTTGAGCGATAAGATACAGGAGCGGGAAAAGTCCGTATGCATGATCCTTTCCGCGAGAAAGGATGGAAAAGCGGAATTTGTAGTTAAGGTGACGGACGATTTGATTAAGAGAGGCTTGAGGGCGGGCGATATCGCCAAAGACCTGTCCAAAATAATAGGCGGGTCAGGCGGAGGGAGGCCCGATTTCGCCCAAGGCGGCGGAAAAGAACCCGCCAAATTGGAAGAGGCGGTAGTGAAAATTTTAGGATTTATTAAGGAGAAACTGGCATGAGGCTCGTGAGGGTCGGAAGCAAACAATTTCAAAAACTCTGCGAACGGAATGTATGCCGCAATAAACGCATCACAGAAAGCGTGCGCTCGATTATAGAGAATGTCAAACTTTACGGCGATGACGCGGTGATAAAGTATACAAAAAAATTCGACAAGGTAAAATTGGCGCCCAAGGACCTTAAGGTTTCAGAGTGCGAAACCTCAGGGGCGTACCAGGATATAAATTCGGAGTTCGTCTCTACGTTTAAGGCCGTCCTGAACAATATTACGAAATTTTATTCTAAGCAGTTGAAGAAGTCATGGAAGATTAAGGATGCGGACGGCGTTCTATTGGGCGAAAAGGTCACGCCGCTGGATAGGGTCGGTGTATATGTCCCGAGCGGCACGGTGCCGCTTGTCTCAAGCGTTTACATGACCGTTATTCCCGCGCGGATGGCGGGCGTGAAGAAGATCGTGGTCGTCACTCCGCCAAATGAATACAGGTCCGTCAATCCGCATATTCTGGTGGTGGCGAACCTGTTAAAGGTGGATGAGATTTACAAGGTCGGAGGCGCTCAAGCGATAGCCGCGTTGGCCTTCGGCACAAGGACTATCCCGAAGGTTGATAAGATTGTAGGGCCGGGCAATGCCTACGTAACTGAGGCCAAGCGCCAGGTGTTCGGCTACTGTGGCATAGACATGCTTGCCGGCCCGACAGAGGTCGTCATAATCGCAAATCACTTATCCGATATGAAATTCATAAAGGCCGATCTTGAGGCCCAGGCGGAACATTTTATGGGATTATCCATATTAATAACGAACTCTAAAAAAATTGTTAAAATATTTAAAAAAGAGAACCTGAAGGGCTTTATCATACTCGTTAAGAACATGGATGAGGCCGCCGACATCACAAATATGCTGGCGCCGGAACACGTTGAGGTATTAACGAATAACCCGAATAGAATAACGAAGAGAATTCATAACGCGGGGGCGATATTTTCCGGACCGTAT
>MHFL01000034.1 GCA_001804165.1 Omnitrophica bacterium RIFCSPLOWO2_01_FULL_45_10
ATTGAGACGGGCGATGAGACCGAGTTACGTTATATGCGCAAGAATGCGACGCTTGATGAAGCCGAAACAGCGGTATTGATGACGAAGAAGGCAGGCATTACGGCGAGGGCAAACTTCATGCTTGGCTTTCCTATTTCTACGAGAGAGACGATCTTCAACACCGTCAGGTTTGCAAAGAAGATGAAGTCAGATATTGTGCGGTTCTTTACCGTATCCCCGCTTCCCAACACGGACCTATGGGATGATGTCTATGGGAAGGGCTGTATCCCAGAAAATATGCGATGGGAGGACATAGACTTTTATAGGCCTTCATTTAATATAAAGGATATTCCCCGCGAAGAGGTCCCGTTCTACGTCACCGCTGCTTATTGGCACGTCTTAAAGGGCGATTTTCTTAAAGAGGTCACAATCTACTTTATCCCAAACATTATCAAGCTGGCCCTTCTAATTTTTAAGACCCGCAAAATACGGGGTAATATTTCATCGGCCTTTCCGAAGAGCATAAATCTCATCCTAGATAATATGCGCCAATTTAAGGGGAAAGATCTTAAGGGGGTAGTATATATCCTTAAAAAAGCGTACAAACTTGAAAAGACCATATGAGGAAAATAAGGACCCTCTATATTACGAATCTTGGCCTTCTCGATAATCTCGCCCAGACTCAGATCTTGCCTTATCTGGAAGGGCTTTCGAGAGAAGGTATCGCTATCCACATATTCTCTTTTGAAAAAAAAGAGTATCTGGCGGATGCCCCAAAAGTTGATAGGCTAAAGAGGCGGCTGAACGATCTGAAAATCGGTTGGGAGTATCTGATCTATCACAGGCGCTGGGGAAACGCGGTGGATCTATTGGGTGGATTCGTGAGAAGTTACAAGATCGCTAAGAGAAGGGATGTTTCGATTGTTCATGCAAGGTCGAGCATTCCAATTCTCATCGGCTGGATCGTGGCCAAGCTCCTGAAGCGTAAAATAATATATGACAGGAGAGGTACGATGGTAGGAGATTTTGTCGATGATGTGAATATAAAAAATATATTCTCTATCAGGATATTTTCCATCATTCTTGACAATATCGAGTCCTTTTTGATCAGACATTCCGATGCCACCATTGTCCTCACGAAGAAGGCCGTAGATGAGTTCAAAAAAGACCCGCGCCTATCAGGTTCAAGCATCATAACGGAAGCCATTCCTTGCTGCGTGAATATCGCGGAATTCGAAAAAGGAAATTTCCAAGGGGATGCTGACTTGGGCCTCGAAGGGAAGTTCACGATATGCTATATAGGGTCTCTCGGCACATGCTACCTTTTGGAAGAGATGGCCCGCTTTTATAAGGCATTGAAAGGATTAAAAGACAACACCGTCTTTCTCATAATTTCTCATACAGGGAAGAGATACATCGAAGATATTCTTAAAAAAGAAGGTTTGGAGTCCATGGTAGACTATATTATAATAGACTCCAGCCCTGAAAAAGTACCGCACTATCTTTCGCAGAGCAAATGTTCGATCATGTTCATTAAGCCCGTTGATTGCAAGATAGGTTCATCACCCACTAAATTCGGCGAATCGCTTGCATGCGGTGTTCCGGTCATAATCAACAGGAGAATCGGCGACACCGAGGCGATCGTCCGCGATAGGCAGGTAGGAGTCATAGTGGAAAACCTTGATATGGAAGCGTATAAAAAATCACTCAGTGAATTGTTCATGCTTCTTGCGGAAGACGGTCTTAAAGAAAGATGTTACGCTGCCGCGCGCGAACTTCTCTCGCTCGATTTGGGCATCGAGCGGTATATGAATGTTTATAAAAAAGTATATGCAATTTGAATATTTGCCTTGTAATATATGTAATTCAACAAAAAACACGCCTCTCGGCAAGCGGAAGAGTGCTGGCGTCGGACTGGAGACGAATATAGTTCAATGCTCCTCCTGCGGGCTGATCTATCCGAATCCGACGCCGCTGCTTATGGATATTGAGATCCAAGATTATTTCAATAAACCGGATGAATATTTTTCGACAAGCACATCCAGGCGCTTCAAGCTATTCGAAGATGCCCTTCGTCAAATAGAATGTGTGAAACCCGAAAAAGGGCGCATATTGGATGTTGGATGCGGCAGGGGAGAGTTTCTTCACGTGGCGGCAGAGAGAGGCTGGGAAGCCGTTGGGACCGATATCTCGAAGTCATTTGTAGGCTATGCGCGACAGAATTTTAATGCAAATGCATTTGTCGGAGATTTAGAAAAGATAGACTTGCCTCCTGAATATTTCGATGCCGTGAGTTTAATATCCGTTATCCAGTATATTCAAAACCCCATGAAGACGCTGAAAAAGATTAATTCGCTTCTCAATAAAAAGGGCGTTCTTTATATAGAGACTACAAATGAGGATGCCCTTCTTTTCAGGGCGGGGGATCTCTTTCAAAGCCTTAAGGAGGGCGAAAAGACTACCACACATCTTTCGCCCCTGTTTCCCAGTTTTCAGATGTACGGATTCAATAAACAGGCAATTTCACGAGCCCTTGAGAAGACAGGCTTCCAAATATGTGATATGAGAATAAAAGGGATATGCGGCGGCGGAAGAGTCAAAGGAGACGGGTATGGCAATGTCTTTATCAACTTGATGCGTAAGGGTATCATAGCGATAGGCGGTTTAATGGGCAGAGGCCATTTACTCTATTGTATGGCAAAGAAAAAGGAGGCAGCGTGATACCGCTAGCGCGGCCTACAATAGGCAGGGAGGAGCTGCGAAACATAGAGAAGGTCTTCAAGACCCATTGGCTCGGTATGGGATCATTTGTCTACGACTTTGAAAAAAAGGTAGAGGCATATATCGGTGTAAAGCATGCGATAGCGGTAAATACGGGCACAACAGCGATTCATCTCGCGTTGGCGAGCATCAATATAGGGCCTGGCGATGAGGTGGTTGTTCCCTCTCTCACATTTGTAGCTACGATACAGCCCATTATCAATCTAGGGGCCAAGCCGGTTTTTTGCGAAGTAGAGCCTGACACCTTGAAAATAGACATGGATGACGCCGCTAAGCGTATAACGAAAAGAACAAAGGCGATCATACCTGTCCATTATGGCGGCATGGCGTGCGATATGGATGAAGTCTTATCCATCGGAAGGGCTCGAGGGATAGCCGTTGTTGAAGATGCGGCCCACGCATTTGGCTCGTCATACAAGGAAAGAAAGATCGGGAGTTTTGGGGACCTAACCTGTTTCAGTTTCGATCCGATAAAGAACTTGACGTGCGGTGAAGGCGGGGCGGTGACTACAAATGACGCGAGGACAGCCGAGATTTTGCGAAGGAAACGGCTGCTCGGCATAAGCAAAGATACATGGACGCGTTATAAGCATAAGAGAAGTTGGTTTTACGAGGTCTCCATAGAAGGTTATAGATATCACATGAGCAATATAAATGCCGCTATCGGCCTGGCACAATTTAAAAAATTTGAAAATTTTATAAGAAAGAAGAAAAAGATGGTCAGGCAGTACGACGATTTCTTTAAGGACATGGAGGGCATAGAACTTTTGACAAGAGATTATGAGGCGACCGCGCCTTTTAATTATACGATAAAAATAAAAAAACACAGGGATAAGTTTATACATTATATGGAAAAGCGGGGCATCGCGGTTGGCGTTCAATACATACCTAATCACCTGCAGCCCTTTTTTAAGAAATACAGGCAGAGCCTCCCGGTCACGGAAAAAGTATGGAAGGAGATAGTTTCTCTGCCGCTGCATTATGATATGAAAGCGGAAGAGGTTCAGACGGTTCAGCGTTCAGTAGAAGAATTCCTCAAAAAGGACGAAAAATAGATGAAGATTCTCTTTGTGCCGTACGGAACTGATGAGGCGCCGGCCACAAGATACAGGGTGACGCAGTATCTAAGATGCCTTAAGAATAAGGGCATAGAGTATAGCGTCTTTTCGGCCATCTCAAGGTTCTCAACCGAGAATATGCTCAAATCGCCGGATTTCGGGCGCGCGAAGAGATTACTCTATTATGTTTATATATATATTGAGAGGGTTATCAGGTCTATTTATGTTATCCTCGTTGCCGGGAAATTCGACATAATATTTTTGCAAAGGACGACGTTCCCGTTTGGGCTCGAGGCCGCATTGAAAAAGATAAACGAAAGGATCGTTTTCGACATCGACGACGCGATATATCTCACGGACAAAAAGGAGCGCGGCATCGCCGAGCATATGAAAAAATATATCAAGGAACGCGAGGTTGTGAAGGCGCTCAAGTCATCGAAATTTGTCATAGTTGAAAATGAATATATTAAAAATTTCGTATCACGCTATTGCAAAAACATTTCTAAGATCCCAGGGCCCATTGACATAGATCGTTTCTTTGTAAAAGACAAGGTTAAATCGGAAGAAGTGGTCATCGGCTGGATAGGGTCGCCGGCCACAACGGCATATCTCTATATGCTGAACGGCGTCTTCAGCCATTTAAGCAAAAAGTACAATTTTTTGAAATTCCGTTTCATAGGGCTGGGACGATATAAAGATTCAGGGATAGAATTTGAGAAAGCGGGATGGCGGTACGATACAGAGATTGAAGAGTTGCAGAATTTCGACATAGGTATCATGCCGATGCCTGACAATATGTGGACAAGAGGAAAACTTGGGTGCAAGATGCTTCAATATATGGCGGTGGGCAGACCTTGCGTAGTATCCTATACACCTACGAATGCCGAAATCATTGTTGACGGCGTCAATGGTTTTTTTGCAAAAAATGAGGAGGATTGGATAAGGGTGCTCTCCAATCTGATAGATGATGAAAAATTGCGTAAATCTATAGGCATAAACGGCAGAGAGACGGTGGTTGAAAAATGCGGTTTAAATCGCAACATCGACAAGTATCTCGATATATTTAGCAGAATGATGGGGCAAGGGGATGTTTAAAAAGGTATTGAAATTCTTCATTATCTTCGGCGCGTGCTCCATAATTTTGAATATCCCATTAACAACAAGTCAAGGCATCAATTTTCGCGTGAAAACAATAAAGATTCCTCTTTATATAAAGTTGATAGAATTTGTAGATAGGGATTATAACTATAAAATTTTAGCAAGGGATATTATAGGAAATCGCGCTGGAGATGAGGGTAGGGCCCTTGCCATCTTTGATTGGGTTAAGACAAATATTCATGATATGCCGACAGGATTTGATGTAATAGATGACCACGTTCTTAATATAATCATACGTAGATACGGCACGTATGACCAGATGGCCGATGTCTTCACGACGCTCTGTGTCTATGCCGGCGTTCCTGCCTTTTGGCGGGTTGAAAAAGTGAATGCTGAAAGGATAGCGCTGTCTTATGTCAAGTTAGGCGGAAGATGGCGGGTCTTTGATATATATCGCGGGATAATATTTCGTAATAATAAAAAAGAGATCGCAAGCGTGGAAGACATACTTTCTGATATCGTAATTGTCTCCAGGGAGGGGGTAGTGTTGAAAAATGCCACGTATGAGGATTTTTTCAAAGACCTTCAACCCATAAAGAAAGATTTTATATCAAAAGAGGAAAGACAAAAACCCTTTCGTAGAATAATTTATGAGATCCAGCGCCGATTGGGCGATAAGGGCATAGAAAAGGTCATGTAATAATGGCGAAGATGCGTAATCTGTTTATTAGAATTCTTTATTATCTGGTCTGGATGCTTGTGTACGCAGGATGGGTATTTCACAGATCGATAAATCCAGCTATATTAAATTACTCCGTTGGCTACTTTTCATTTTTGATAATAGCGGCGGTTCCGTTCCTGCTCCCATTCGTGGTAAGGACGTATGTGAGATACGTTGGATGGAGGGGGTTTAAATATTCAGCCGCCATTATTTTTTTGGTCTTTTTTATAATATACTTCGTCGGTTCTCAATGGTATTATCTCGGCCAGAAGCATCTCTTTGATCCTTTTCTTCAAAATCCTCTGTCTAAGTACGAAGGCGGATTAAA
>MHFL01000035.1:0-3893 GCA_001804165.1 Omnitrophica bacterium RIFCSPLOWO2_01_FULL_45_10
ATCTTAACTATATCATCCGGCACCGAGACACGATAAATATCAAAAGGGAAATGTAGCTTGAGAAATAAAAGAGGAAGCGCCGCTATCTGTTTTACAAAAGGAGGATGTTCTATATTAAATCGATAATCGTTAAAGCGAAGATTTATATAACCGACCGTAATATGCGTTTTTTCATCGGATGTTATGGAGTTCGCGGCGGCATAATATAGCCCGCTTATTAAAAAAAATAGGATCAAAATCGCTACTGTTATTTTTTCTAATGCCGGTATTCCCAAAATATGATTAGACATGCTTTACCAATATCTTCTATTTATTCTTCCTATACCAGTCGCATGTGCGCCTAAGGCCATCGTCAAGCGAGACCTTGGGCCTCCAACCAAGAGAAAATATCTTTGAAGAATCAAGCAATCTACGAGGGGTTCCGTCAGGTTTATCTTTTTGAAATATTATTTTGCCATTATAGCCGATCACATTCCTTACCTTTTCCGCCAGCGCCATGACAGAGGTTTCTTTTCCAACTCCCATGTGCACAAGCCCGCCCCTGTCATATTTATTCATTAGAAAAATAAGTCCCTCTGCGGCATCATCTATAAACATAAACTCTCTCTTAGGACTACCGGTCCCCCACACCGTAAATTTATAGCGGACGGGGTCAATAGCTGCCAAATTGGCCCGTTCTATGAGCCCCGCTACTACGTGCCCTTCCCTCCCAAAATGGTCACCTGGGCCATAGACAGTTGCCGGCACAACACAAATAAAATCAGTCTTATACTGCCTATTATAAAACTGGCACATCTTTATACCTATTATCTTTGCCATGGCAAACGGTTCACTTGTCGGCTCTATTGAGCCTGTAAGCAAGTGACTCTCCTTCATTGGCTGAGCGCAATATTTAGGATAAATGCACGCGCTTCCCGGGAAAAGCAGTTTTTTCACCCGATGTTTATATGCCGAGTGTATTATATTTGTCTGAATGGCGATATTCTGAAATATAAAATCGGCAGGATAGGCATTATTCGCATAAATCCCGCCAACCTTAGCCGCCATAAGAAAAACGTATTCCGGATGGGAATCCTTAAATAACTTATCGGTCCTGGCGCAATCAGTCAAATCCAGTTCTTTGTGTGTCCTTAAGATCAGATTTTTACACCCCTTTGCCTTTAGATGTCTGACAAGCGCTGAACCGATAAATCCGGTGTGGCCGGCGACATAGATACGGGAATTTATATGCATATTGTCATTTCGTGGTAGCAGTTATAAATTTTTCTACCATATTCATGATGTAATCGATATGTTCATCTCCTAAATCCTGATGAACCCCTATGTGCAGGCCATTGTTTCCGATGAACTCTGCATTTGGAAAATCTCCTAACTTATGACCTAAATACGCAAACCCCGGACATTGAGTTGGCATCGAAGAAAAAAGATCCCTCGTGTCAATACCGTTCTTATCCAGATAATCTACAAATCTGTCCCGGCTAAAAGGCGCTCGCTCCTTAACAATGATAGGAAAAGCGTGTGGCCCGACCTTTTCGTCTTTGTCTTCTTGGATCGTAGCCAGATATTTATCAAATTTCTTAAGCCTGCTTATCATTGTTAATAGATTGTACCTTCTTTTTTCTATTATCTTATCGTACATTTCCAGGCTGCCCAAGCCAACGGCGGCCTCTAATTCATTCATCTTGGAAGAATATCCCACCCTCTCAAAAATAAACCTTATATCTTTGCCATACTTGAATCTTTTTTTGCAGTAATCGGAGGCTGTATTAACTATGCATATATTGCATTTACAGGCGCGGCCATGACAGCGAAGCGACCTTAATATGTCGGCGAACTTTTCTTTATTAGTAGTGACAATGCCGCCCTCTACAGTTGTGATGATATGCGCAAGGTAAAGGCTGTATGCGGCCATATCGCCCCATTCTCCGACTTTTTTGCCCTTATATACCGCCCCATGCGCCTCGGCGGCATCTTCAATTACATATAAATTGCGCTTTTTGGCTATTCTTTTAATAATATCCATCTTGGCCGGTTTGCCCATGAGATGCGCTGGCATGATCGCGCGTGTTTTTTTGGTAACAGCCTTTTCTATAAGATTCACATCTATGTTCAATGTGTCCTTGTCGATATCCACGAATACCGGTTTAAATCCGGCATGCAAAACAGCGTTACCGGTGGCGACAAAAGACAATGCCGGAATTATCACTTCATCGCCGCGTTTTGCGCCAAAATCATAAAGCACCGCCAACGCCAGGACGTCCGCGTCGGTTCCGCTGCTGACAGCGACTGCTTCCTTTGCATTTACGTGCTCGGCAAATTTCTCCTCAAACTCGCGGACATATTTACCGCTTGAAACCCTGCCTGAATCTAAGGCCTTGCCGATAAGGTCTTTAGATCTTTGCGTTATTGTTATTGTGCCAAACGGAACTTTCATATGCCAGCCCTCTTACAATCGCATATGGAGCCTCTCCCGAATACAATGCGAGGTTTCATGTACCTACCTCATTCGACTGCATATGGAACCTCTCTAAGTGTAATGTTGGGTTAATGCAAGGTTTCATATTTTTTTGCCTTTATATATCTCTGAGGAGTTCCTATGTCGATCAAAAAGCTTGACTTCGGATAACCATAAATCCTGCCGCCGATCAATGACGGAAAAAAATCTCGCTCTAACGAAAACCTTTTCATTCGTGGCATCAAACCGAAGGCCTGCCTGTCAAATATGTAGACGCCCGCATTGACCAGGCATTTTTTTGCCGTGCCTGTTTTTTCATTAAAACTCTTTATACGTAAAGATTCGTCCAGCCCGACCTCTCCGTACTCACTTCCGTCAGAAACCTTTTCTAATAATATCGAGACAACGGCCTTATTTTTATTATGAAAATCTATAAAATCTAAGGGGTTGAATTTACAATATGAATCGCCGTTTAGAACAAAAAAATATCGGCTCTTTATTTTATCTCTGGCATTTTTTACCGCGCCGCCGGTATCAAGAGGAAACCTTTCCCTGGAAAATATAATATTTAATCCGCGCTTTTTGTTACGGGAATAGTATTTTTTTATAACGTCTGCTTTGTGGCCTGTCCCGAATATAAAACGCCTGAAGCCAAGATCGGCCATGTTGTCCAGGATCTTGTCAAGAAACGGCCTGCCGCCTATTTCAACCATGGGCTTAGGCTTATTACGGGAAACCGCCCTGAGCCTCTTTCCCAGTCCACCGCAAAGAATAAAAACATCGATATCTTTAATCATGCTTCCTGCGGGTTATAATAGATTATCTGGCTTCCTTCGTTCTCAAAACTGAATTTTACCTCCAGGTAATCTTTCAGCGACCTGGAAACCTTTTGCCGATCCTCCGGCTTTACAAATAAAAGCATGAAGCCGCCGCCGCCCGCGCCAAGGAGCTTTCCTCCTACTACGCCGTTCTTGAGAGCCTTTTCGTACAAATTATCTATCCCGGGATTTGATATTCTTTTCGAAAGCCCTTTCTTGACCTGCCAAGATTCGTGAAGCAATTTTCCGAATTCTATTATATTCCGATCGCCGTTCAGGATATCGACCGCATGATCAACCGACTGGCGCATTTTATCAAGCTCTTTTTCTTTCTTCCGCGTATTTCTGATCTGCTCGGCGGCTATATCCGAGGCAAAACGCGAGAATCCGGTAAATACCAGCATAAGATGAGCCTGCAATTGATTGACCTTTTCTTTGGGTAAAGTCATCGCCTCTATCCCGAAATTATGGTCATTGTGAAAAATTATCCTGTTAAAACCGCCGTGGGCGACGGCGATCTGATCCTGCGAACCTACGTTTTCCTTCAGAACAACCCTTTCTATGTGAATCGCCTCTTTTGCCAATTGCATTTTAGAAATTATCCTGCCCTGCAAAGCATG
>MHFL01000035.1:3906-8246 GCA_001804165.1 Omnitrophica bacterium RIFCSPLOWO2_01_FULL_45_10
ATCTCACCGGCCGATCTCACATTCTCTACCACCGAATAGACGATCCTGTGCTTGTGCTCGAAAAACGGCGGCAGATAACGTATGCTTATATAGCAATACTTGTCAATAGTCGTGGATAGAACGGCGCCTCCGCATTTCTCAAACCACGCGGGATAATCCGTGCCGCCGCCGAAAAAAGAGATCCTAAAAGGAGTTTTGCTTATTATCATTCCAGAACCTTCCTTCTTAACCTTGTCTGTGACATCTTCTCTACATTAGCTTTTACTCTTGGGCCGAATTCTTTCTCAAGCATGTTTAGATAAGAAGGATTGCTAAAGTATTGATGGAACGCGTCATCTCTGAATTTCAAAACTTCTTTGGCCCCGATATGCCTTGTAGGAAGAGGCAGCGTTTCATATGAATGCTGTGAAAAACCATGCCATCCTTCGGGAAGCTGCCAGCCCTCTTTCTTTGCGATATCGTACAACTTGGAACCGGGATACGCCATGGCGCAGTAAAAATTAGCGAACTCGCAATTAAGCTCCATTGCCATCTCCAGCGTCTCCCGCATGGTCTCCATGGTATCGTCGGGCAGCCCGAAGATGTAGTTCCCTATGACCCTAATACCTTCATCCTGGATACGGCGAATAACATCCTCAACGTCCTTCACCCTCATCTGCTTGGAAGAGCTGTCCCTGATACCGGCGTTTGCAGACTCGATGCCAAGTGCAATCCAGTTTATACCGGCTTTTTTCATTTTTCCTAAATTTTCGGGCTTTACCGTATCGACGCGCGCATATGCCCAAATATTTAAATCATAACGTTTTTCTAACAGCAGTTCTACGATCTTCATGTAGTGACGCTCATCCAGCACGAATAATTCATCCACAATCTTGATATTTTTTACCCCGTATTTTTTTACCAGAATGCCAATCTCATCAACAACTGTCCGGGGGTTCCTGTATCGTATGCCGGGTTTACCGAAAAGCGCATTTATACAGCAAAAAATACAATTATACGGACAGCCAAGGCTGGTATATATAGCCGCGTATGGCATTCGGTTTTCAATATTGTCAAAACAATGCCAGTTGTGCGCGCGGTAAAGATGCATCGGGAGCAGGTCCCATGCCGCTATCGGGATGCCGGTATCCAGATCCTTCATCAGCTTCGCTCTCTTGTTATTTTTTACCGTACCTCTTTCGTAAAACCATATGCCGGGAACATGCGAGAAATCTTCTTTTCCCGCTTTCAAGACGCCCAGCAAATTCTCCAGGGCAAGCGGGCCTTCTCCTTCAATAACAAAATCGACGCTTTCTTCATATAGCGTCTGCCCGGGCAGTGCCGTCGGGTGCAGTCCGCCGACAGCTACCTTGACAGGCGTATTCTCTTTTATCGCTTTACAGATCATGCCGGCGATGGTCATATTCTGGGTGGAGGCCGATGGCTGCGAACCATATACGATGACAGCCGACAACAGTGGATCCAGTTTTTTAACTCTCGCCGCCGTCTCTTCCGGGGTAATATTCTCGGCGTTGGCATCGATCATCGCTACCTTGTACTTGTTATTCCTCAGATATGCCGCTATTGCGGCAGCCCAGAACGGGGACTCGACCGCAGAGTAGTCTTTCCCCATATCCTGATAGATCTGCTTCCTGTCTCCCGGATTGATCAATACAATATCAACTTTTTCCAGCATCGGTATTATCCCAATAACGCTTTGACGTCCTTTACAATACTGTCTATGCCCAGCCCGTTCAGCTCGTGCAAATGATCTCTGCTACCGATATCAAAAATATAAGCATCGTTAAATCCGATATTTCTTAATTTTATTGAAGCGCTTTTTTTATTTAATCCGTTTAAGACAATGCTATCAAGCCCGGCCTTGTTTATAAACCCTTCTTCAATAGTTAAAACACATCTATACTTCCTTAGTATATTAAAGAGCAGTTCTTCGTCTAAAGGTCTTAGCATGAATATATCCAAAAGTCCTGCATCTATACCTTCCCGGCTCAATTTTTCTACTGCCGTCAATGCCTTATGGGTCATGTATCCCGTAGAAACGATACATAAATCTTTGCCTTTTTTCAATTCGCTGAACCCGCGATCAATATCAACCTTTTCGTATATTGGAGGAAGGGGTTTGCCGTCAAACCTGAGATACTTCGGCTTTTTCACCCTTATCGAATAATCGACGAACCCCCCGGCCAGCACCCAGTCGCTTGGAGAGAATATTTCAATATTCGGCAATACCCTCATTATGGAAATATCCTCGAGGCAATGGTGCGTAGGGCCGGAAACGTCGTAACTTAAGCCCGCCCCCACCCCGACTAGGTTGACATTCACTTCTTTAAGCTGTGATTGCATCGACAGATTTATCCTGATCTGTTCATAGGGGCGCATTGTCAGAAATGGCGCGATCGCATATGCATATACCGTAAAACCCTCCAGCGCCAACCCGGTTGAAATATTGATGAGATCCTGCTCGGCTATGCCTACATTGATAAATCTGTCCTTAAAAGAACTTCTTAACCTGTCAAGCTTCGGAGAGCCAAAATCAGCACAAACAAAAAATATATCCCTGTCGTTTTCCATTCGGTTGCAGAGTTCTTCTATAAAAACATCCCGCATTGCTCTTAAATTTTCTTTTTTCATCCTAACTCCGACACTAACGTATCGACTTCATCGGCCGAAAGATTCTTAATGTGGCTTAAGGAATCCTTCTCGAGCCGGGCCACGCCTTTACCCTTAACAGTATTCGCTATCAATACCTTCGGCCTCTTATCGTCATTATCCTTAAAGTGGCGCAAGGACTTATAGAGCTCCTCTGTATCATGGCCATCTACCTTTCTAGTTACCCAGCCAAAGGCCTCGAACTTCTTGTCCAGCGGAGCCAGGTCAATTACATTTTTACAATAATCCAGCATGCATACTTTATTATCATCAACGATAAGTATCAGGTTGTCCAGCTCATGCTCCGCAGCAAACATCACTGCTTCCCATATCGAACCCTCATAGAGCTCCCCGTCTCCGACTAACACAAATACCTTTTCTTTGCATTTTTTTCTTTTCAGTCCCAGGGCCATACCGCAGCCGACACCTAAACCATGCCCCAGAGAGCCATTGACAGTTTCAAATCCGGGAATAATCGCATCCGGTATGCCTCCCAAAATACAACCGGCCTTGCAAACATTATTCAGATATTCTTTGGGGAAAAATCCCAGATCTGCCAGTACAGGATAAAAAGATATAGCGCCATGTCCTTTACTTATTATAAACCTGTCCCTGCCTTCCCATGCGGTATTTTTAGGATTGAAATTTATTATCTTGCCATAATACAAAGCGACAAATATTTCAACCGCCGAAAGCGAAGAAGCGAGCCTTGTCTCATGGGCAACCTTATGGATCTTCAGCGTTTCTTTCCTGACCCACTCAGATTTTTCTTTCAAAAGCTTCGATTCACTATATTTATCTGACATTGCCATATATGTTGTTGGAAATGATTTTATACCCCTTTATCAGCTCTCTTATTCCCGTATCGAGGGAATGGGCCGGTTTAAAACCTGTATTTTCTATTTTTTCATTCGATACTATATAATCCCGCTTATCCGGATCTTGTCCAACCGGAGATTCCAGATATACAAAATCAGGGATATGCTCTTTTATCTTTGCGCATAGCTCTAACTTTGAAAGATTCGCGTCCGACAATCCGACGTTGTAAGCCTCGTTCTTTATTTCAGAAAAATTTTCTATTGCATGCATAAAAACGCGCGCCACATCGCGCACATGAATGTAGTTCCTCTTAAAATGGCCCTCAAACACAACCACAAACCTGTCATTTACCGCTCTGTAGGTGAAATCATTTACCAATAGGTCGATCCTCATCCTTGACGATACGCCAAAAACGGTAGCCAGGCGAAAACTGATCGAATTTCCCCTGTCAAGAATTATCTTTTCGGCCTCCATCTTCACCCTGCCGTACAGGGTAAGCGGGTTTAGCGGGCTTTTTTCCGTACAATGCACGCCCTTCTGGCCGATGCCGTATCCGCTGTTCGTGGTAGGTATGATTATCCTTTGCTCTTTGGAGGCAAGTTTTGCGATCAGGGCTATGGCATCCCTGTTTATCGTTACGGCCCCGGTCTTATCCCTATTACATAACGGGGCACCGACCAAAGCTGCAAGCGGAATAATGTAATCGGCATCTTTAAGAAGCGGTTTTAATACGGTCTCATCCCTGGCATCCCCCTTTACCACATCAAAGCCTTTATCGGCACAGCAACCCAGTAATGAATTTTGACCATACATGAAATTATCCAGCACTGTTACCTTACATCCTGATCTCAGCAGCTCGGGAACTAAAACCG
>MHFL01000035.1:8282-18980 GCA_001804165.1 Omnitrophica bacterium RIFCSPLOWO2_01_FULL_45_10
CACATGTGCCTTTATCCCCCTGATTCCTGACAGACGTCATTTTTTCAGTATAATCAATTTTGGGCGGCAGTGGGATCGGCAGGAGGCCAGGCCCATCGGGATATCACGCAAATCACGGGGATCTTTTAAGCAACCTAACCTACGCACCTTCATCCTTAAGGGCTATCTTTTGAACCGCTATGATCAAACCCATTACAAACCACATTAAATTCACTAATTGTAAGGCATAAAAATTAACATCGAAAAAGCTATGCACTAAAAATGCGAATAATCCCGTTAATAGCCCGACCAGGATGTAGCCGTAAAATGTATCTTTAATTTTTCTCATGTTTGTAATAGAAACCTTGAACAAACTTGTTATGACTAAAATAAAGGATGATAATCCGACAATCCCTGTCTCAGCCGCCATTTGAAGATAAGAGTTGTGGGGATAAATCCCGGCCTCTTGTAAGGCGCTTTTATAATGAGGCGCTACGATAGAATATGTGTTTAACCCGCAACCAAAAATGGGAAAGTCCCTGATAATCAATAGCGCCTCCCGCCATAGATTAGTCCTGACAATGTCTATATTTTGCATTATCAAAACTAAATTCTTCTTTATAAAAAATAGAAAATCTTGGCTCCCAGCAGACAGGTACATATGTATAAAAAATGGGGTGGCAATAAGCAGCGCCAGTGGTATAAGAACTATGATGATCAAAAATATTCTATTCTTTTTGACTACCATTAAAAATATCACTGCAAAAGCAAGACCTGCCCAGGCGCCCCTTGATCGCGTCAGTACCAGGCATGTTATTAATACGCCTGCCAAACATATCATTAATACGCCGATTAAAAACCATAATATAACGGATATAGCTTTTTTGGGCTTATTATTTTTTCCAGCATAAAAGATGCCAAACAATAACGGCAACATAATTATGAGCCACCCGCCAAAACCATTGGAACTGGAAAAGGAAGCCGTAATCCTGCCGGCTTGCGGGTATTTCCTTAAGAAATCCCCCACTGTTGTCATGTATTGAAAAATGCCGTCTGCGCCTATAAGCAGCATGGATAAGGCCATGGTAACCAACACTGCATTCAGCTTTCTTCTATCGTTTATAGTCTCTGCAAGTATAAAATATAAAAAAACACTTTCCAGCAATTTAAAAAATAATCCTTTCAAACTTAATGCTAACGAAGCGCTTCGGAAAATAGAAATAAAATTAGCAAGGACAAATAGATATATAGGAAGATTTGGGTATGATAGAATTTGTTTAAGTGAAGGTGCAAAATAAGTATACGGCTTACGAAATAATAACCTCTTTAAGGCCCATAATGTTAAAGCGATCACAAAACATATCTCCACCGATGATTTTGAAAATGGCAGAGTAAATATCATCACCAATAAAGATAAGACTGTCAGCCAGTTAACCCATTCTCTAATTACTACCATTATATTTTTCGTTCGGCTTGTAAGTCGGCACTATCTCTTTTATCTTAGCTATTGCCTTCTCTTCGTCCATTAAATTAGCCAGCCTCTCCAGGGTCTTTATGTCTTTGCGCAGCTGAAGCGCGTCGAAATTATTAGGCTGCGCAATATAAATTTTATCGTGCTTTGTAGCCTTGTTATGCTCGATATCCAACAGCATCTCCTCCATCATCTTTTCTCCGGGCCTTAAACCGATAAATTTAATCTCTATATCCTTATCCGGTTCAAGCCCGGACAGCGTTATAAGATTTCTGGCAAGATCAACTATTTTTATCTGCTCTCCCATATCAAGGATCAGCACCTCTCCGCCCTTACCGATGGCGCCAGCCTGCATAACAAGCTGGGCGGCTTCGCTCGCCGTCATAAAAAATCTCTTAACCTCGGGATGTGTTACCATAAGCGGCTTCCCGCTTTCTATCTGCTGTTTGAATATAGGTACTACGCTGCCGCTGGATCCAATAACATTACCGAACCTTACGGCCATGAACTTTGTTCTTGACGTCTTAGCCTTTGACTGTATCATCATTTCGGCTATCCGCTTTGAAGCCCCCATGGCGCTTGTCGGATTTACTGCCTTATCGGTAGATATCATGACGAACCTCTCTACTCCGTAATGCTCTGATGCGTAAACGAGATTTCTTGTTCCGATGATATTATTTTTGATGGCCGCAATAGGATTTCCCTCCATGAGAGGCACATGCTTATGCGCGGCGGAATGGAATGCTATGTTAGGCCTATATTTAGAAAATACGCTCTTCAACAGCCCTATGTCTTTTATGTCGCCTATAATAGTCTTATATTTCAGCTGCGGATAATTTGCTTTAAGCTCCATCTCTAAAAAATATAAACCGTTCTCATTTAAATCATATAATATTAATTGGCCTGGATTAAACTTTGCTATTTGCCTCAACAATTCTGATCCGATGGTGCCGGCGGCGCCTGTTATTAAAATAACCTTGTCCTTTAAAAAAAGACTTATATCCTGTGTATTTATATTAACGGCTTCCCTGCCCAAAAGATCTTCAGGCTTTACATCTCTTATGTGTTTTATCGTTACTTCGCCGGTTAAGATCTTGTGAAGCTCCGGCACGGTCTTGATCTTCACATCCGTCTTTTCGCATTTTGACACGATGTCTCTTATCGTTTTACCGGTTGCGGACGGAACAGCAATGACCACTTCCTCGATGTTAAAATAATTTATCACTTTTTTAATATCCTCTATCCTGCCAAGGACCCTTACGCCATGAATGCGGGAATTCAACTTGTTCGGATTATCATCAATAAACCCGACCGGCTGGTATATTCTCTTCTTAGCATTGATCATCTCGCGCGCGACCATTTCACCGGCAGCGCCCGCTCCTACTATAAGAGCTCTTTTAAGGTTAGAAGATTTGAGCTGTCTGAACTTAATCAAAACTCTCGGAAGGAATCTTGAACTCCCGATAAAGAAAAGGCAGGCCAGATAATCTATCAACAACACTGACCGGCCGATTTCCGTACGCTGCGTAAAAAACGCTATTGCGACAAGTACTAAGCTGCCGATGGTGACGGATTTGAATACATTTATCGCTTCGCTTATGCTTGCATAGCGAAACGACCATTGATACATCCCGAAGATATAAAATAATACGCTCCTGAGGATAGCTGTCCACATCATAAAATATAAACATGGGAACGCAATAAGGCTGGTAAACCGCCAGTCAAACCTTATCGCAAATGCCAAAAACATCGATAGGTTGACCAGCGCCAGATCGATCACCAGCATTATGGGCATTCTAATCTTATCGAGTATTTCTCTTGCGCCTTTCATAGCCATATTATTATATATTCCATGAGCTAAATAATCAATGAAACATATCACATTATGCCAGCACTTGGCATTTCTTCCAAAAAATATCGGGATTATAATCAAAAAGTGTCTTGCCTAGACTATAATAGACATCTTCTCCATACAATCTCTTAATCTGGCGAAGAAAGTCCTCAATGAACTTCTTATCATAATAGAACCTTGCCTTAACCTTATAATGGTATTTACCTATTGGGTGTTGAGGGATATCACAATACCACTTGTTTATATCGAAGGGAAAGTTTCTCTCATAGACCTTGCTGGCCTTGCGGTAATCTCTAAATATACCTGAAAAGTCCCTGGAGATTAACATCCACGTCTTTGCAGCAGCAAGGAATTCCTGTTCAATTTCTGTAAAAATACCTTTTTCTTTCAATAAATTTGTTATCGTTTCGAAGATTAGGTCTACGGAGGACTGGAAAGTATCGAGCAGCGCTTTCACGAGATATTTTCTGAATAAATTGTCTCCGACCTCTCCCCTTAATAATTTCTCATAATTCTTCTTTTTAGAATATGCCTTATATATAGCTGACGGGGAACTAAAAATTTCGTTTTTCGTTTCTTCCAAAAGCTCTTGAAAAAGAGATGTGAACGCGGATTTGCGGGTAAGTATGCACTCGAATATTTTAATTAAAAAGAGATGGCTGTCCAACGAAAAATATGCGATTATTCTACGTATCACATCGTATTGAGAACGGCCTAAAAGAAAACATAAAAAAGCGTATCCCCTGCATTGTACATATTCCTCGAAAGGCATGGTCGATGTTTCATAACAGATCTCCTCGATCTCAAAACATTTTTTCCTTTTATAAACACCAAATTGCCGGGGTATAATACGATAACCGGTCATTAGCCTATACTTCTTCCGGTATTCTGTGGATGCTAATTCAGTACCCGGCAATAACATCCAGGTAAAAACACGAATATACTCAATTCCCGAAGAATAGACTTTGCGCAATGTTTCCAAAAAAGACTTCTTCGTTTCTAACGGCATGGGGATGATCAATTCCGCCCCGGCGATGATATTCAAAGCAATTAGTTTCTTCTGCGCTAGATCATATTGAGCGTAAGGCAGATTTTCTCTTTTGATCACTTTTAGCGTTGCTTCATTCGTCGTTTGCAATGAGCACAGGGGCGGCATCTTTTTTTTAAGGATATTGGCTATCTCAAAGACGCGGTCATAATTATTTTTTGCTGTATCAGCTTGAATAGATTTGGGCCAGTCATATTCATCTTGCATCTTGCGGATATGTTTTGCAATCTCAAGATCGCGCTTCATAATACCGAAATTACTGTCTGTGATCAATAAAGCACCGACTTTAAATTGGGAACTTTTTTTCGCTATATACGCTATCTCTTCCTTGACTCTTTTTAAGTCAAACGGAACAACTTTTGAATAACTCGGATTGCTCGCTCGACAGTATTTACATGAATATGGGCATCCCCTGGCGGTCTGGACAGCAGGGATATATTCTCCGTTAAAATATTGGTCAAAGATACCTGACAAATACGGAGATGGCACCACATTCAAATCGGCTATCCGCGCGGCCTTTTTCCCATAAACGATGCTTTTTTTCTTCGGGTCAATGGCCGCCGTCCCTGGCACAGGATTACTCTTAAGCTTTTTCAGGCTCATGCCATTGATAGTTTTTGATATTAAATCGGAGAAAGCGATCTCGCCCTCTAATAAGCAATAAAAATCAATGGATCGGCGCTTTTTCAGATATTTTTCCGATTCTTCAGCAGAGATAGGAAAATCAGGGCCCCCTGCAACACAAGCGATATCTGGATCGGCCGATTTCGCATAGTCAAAAACCAAATTATTAATTTCCGCATTCCACATATAATTGGCCAGACCGATAACGTGGGGTTTCCAAGAATCGATAATCTGCAATACGCTATCAGGATCGTCGCATAATCTACATTCGATATCGTTCCCGAATCTATTCTTGCAATAAGATGCGATAAGGCCTATCCCCAACGGAAAATAAGCTGAATTCCGCCCTACAGTTCTATGTCTTAAATCCCCTAAAATTATCCGCAGCATTATCTTACCGCCAAATTTTTAAATCATCTTAATGCTGCACGCCTTCTCCGCGTACAGCTTTTATAGTGGTCATGCATAAGATCTTAAAATCAAACGAAAAAGACCTGTGCTTCAAATAATACTCGTCGAACTCAACTTTTACCGGAATAGACAGATTGTCTCTTCCGTTAACCTGCGCCCATCCTGTAATACCCGGCGTAAGCCTGTGTATGTTTTTTTTAGTCCTTAGCCCCATCAAATCGTATTGATTAAACAACGCTGGGCGTGGACCCACAAAAGTCATGTCTCCTGATATAATGTTAAATAGCTGAGGCAGTTCATCTAAACTAAACTTGCGCAAAAATTGCCCTAACGGAGTAATATAGCCATCCGGATTTTTAAAAAGATGGGTTGCGACAGCCGGTGCGCCAACGCGCATAGTGCGGAACTTCGGCATTTTAAATATTCTATTATTGATTCCTACCCTGTCCGACCAATACAAGACAGGCCCATTAGAAGTAAGCTTGACTGCCAGCGCGATAATAAGCATCGGAACGCTTAAGAAGCCTAACAATAATACCGCTATCACAAGATCAAAAACGCGCTTTATCATACTTTTTTAACTGCCGCGACAAACATTGAGAGGCGATAAGCATACTTATCATATTCTTTACGAAAAAATAATTGAATTGCACCCAGTCCACTTTTATATAGCTATAGATCTTATAGACATAAAACATGACTTTAAAAAACAGATTAGGCGGAAACCGTATCAGCCTTTTTATTAATGGAATAAAAAAAGGGAATTGCACGGCGATGGCGAACAGATCGTGCAGGTTGATGATTTCATTCTTATGGGCCGATTTAAGCGGCGAGGAAGAATGATAATCCGGTTCTATGCGGTAATCCGTCTCCAGCAGGTCATTATCGGCCGCGAATCTGTACAGTTCCGTGCCGGGATAGGGTTGAATAATGGAAATCCAACTGTAAGCGGGCCTGCATTTTACATTTAATTCCACCGTTTCAAAAGCATCGGACAATGTCTCCTGCGGCAAGCCTATCATATTGAACGTTTCAAATTTTATTTTATATTTGCTAAGCAAGGCGCAGGCTTTACTGATCTGCTCGTTGCTCATATTTCTTTTTAGAACATCCCTTCTCAACCTTTCATTGCCTGATTCTATCCCGATAATAACGAGAAAACATCCGCTCTCCTTCAGTCCCTTGGCTACGCTTTCCGTTACCAAATCCGCCCTGACGTGGCAACAATACGGTAAATTTATTTCTCTACGATATCTTTCAATAAATTCAAAAAACCATCTTTTATCAATGATAAATATATCGTCAACAAAACGAATCGCTTTAATATTGTATTCCTCTATGTATATCTTGACCTCTTTGATCAGATTGGTTATGTCTCTTTTCCGCACATATGACCCTTTGCCGCTATAATACTCTTTGAGCTCATTATTAAAACAATAGGTGCAGTTATAAGGGCATCCCCTGCCAGATATGACATCCAATATCCCGTAGTTTCTGTACTTATAATATTCGTTGATCAGGCTCCTGTCGGGGAATGCTATATTGTTAATGTCAGCAAGCGGCCTTATCTCATTTTTTACGATTTCGTTATTGATCTTGACGCTAAGGTTGTGGATCCGGGAAAAATCCCTGCGTTCACTGATATTACGCAATAACTCCCTGCACGCATCTTCCCCCTCCCCCTTGCAAATAACGTCTACGCCGGGTTCTTTTATAAATTCCGGGTAAAAAGTAGGATGCGGACCGCCGAAGACCGATAAAAAGGAAAGTTTCTCTTTTAATAACGCATTTATCTTCAGGTAGTTTTGCTCGCTGCCGGTAGTAACTGAATAGCAAATCATATCCGGACGAAAGGCAATCGCTTTGTTTAAAAATTCTCTATCCAGATTCGGTATGAGCAGTAATGTTTCATTTCCTTCATTTTTGGCGACGGAAACGATATACAATAATCCTAACGGATCCCTTATGTCTGCGCTGGGCTTCAAATATACAAACAATACTCTCATTGACTTCCTCTGACAGTCTCTCTAATCCCCTCTTCTATGGTAAACGGCGGCTTCCAACCAAGCAATTTCCTTATTTTACCGCTGTCAACAATAAGAGTTCTTGTTAACTTCTCCAACTCTTCGCTCATTCCTGTGATCATAGACAACGTCTTTAATATTCCGAGATACAAAGAAAATAAGACCACCTTCTTACCCATCGCGCGAGCGATCATATTTATCAGATCGGGTGTGGATGTATCGGCGCAATCGCTTACCATAAAAGTTTCGCCTGCTGCCAGCGGATGACTAATACAAGTAATAATGGCATCAATCAAATTACCAATGTAAAGAAAACTGCGCCGATTGTTGATATTTTTAAGCGGTAATGGCAAGCCAATACCGGTGATTTTGATCAAATTCTTAAAATTGGCCTTCACCCCCGGCCCATAAACCAAAGGAAGCCGCAGGACCACTACCTGAAGTCCGCTCTCAGCGGCCGTGCGGGCCAAAGAATCTTCGGCTTCCCGCTTGCTGATACCATAAGCATCTTGGGGTTCAGGAGGATCATTTTCGGCATACGGCCGCGCGGACCCCTCGCCATTTACCTTGACTGAACTGATAAAAATAAATCTTTTAACCTCGGAGATTGAAGCCATTCGCGCCAAACGCTCCGTGCCGCGAACATTAACTTTGCGAAAAGTTTCGAGTGAATCCACGACAGGCTCTTTAATAATATGGGCGCGCGCCGCTAAATGGATTACTGTATCCGCTCCGGCTAAAGCCTGTCGCCAATCCGTCGACTCATCTATATCCCCCACATCAATATATTCATCGACCCCGGAAAGATCCCGTGCGTTATTGCGTACAGCCGCACGGACAGAATAGCCTTTCTCTTTCAAGAAAGCGCATAGACTGCGGCCGATAAACCCCGTTGCGCCCGTTATAAGAATTGTGGACATAAGTTCAACTCAAAATTCTTTGTATTTCCTTAAGATATGAATCCACGACTATGCTTTCTTCAAATTCCTTTTTGACTTTATCGCGGCCGGCCTTACCCATCCTCAAACGCTCCTCAGGCTTCAATTCTATCATCTTGCTGAATGAATCGGCTAGCGCCTGAGCGTCTTTAACAGGCACGGAAAAACCATTTATCCCTTCAGCTAACACCTCGCGGCAGCCGATCGCGTCAGTTGTGATTATCGGTTTCTCCATGGCCGAGGCCTCTAAAAGTGACCTCGGGAGCCCCTCGCGGTAGGAAGGCAATACTACGCAATCTGACATGCAGATAAACGGCCTGACATCTTTAACCTCCCCATGGTAAACGATAATCTTCTCCTCTGCCCATCCTTGTATCGTTTCCGGGCTGATCCCCGCGGGATTCCCGCGATCTACCATGCCAACCAGCCAAAACTGCGTTTCTGGATATTTTCGTTTCGTAAGCCTCGCGGCGTCAACAAATTCTCCGATCCCCTTGTCCCATAAAAATCTTCCCGTAAAAAGAAATACAAATGAACTGTCTTTTCTTTTTACAGATCGGCAAAAATCGGGGCTAAAAAAATTTGTATTGACTCCGGACCCGTTCACGAGGACTGCCTTTTCCCTGTTTATAATGCCTTTTCTTACGAACAGGCTCAGGTCATCCTTATTCTGAAAAAAAGTAGTCTTTGCGAAATGGCACCCGATCTTATAAAGGAATTTTATCAACTGATAAATAGGGCTTTTCTTGATGAAGAGATATCCTAATCCCGATATATTATCTATACAGGGTACGCCCGTTAAAGCGGCCGCCACGGCGCCGTAGATATTCGGCTTGGGAGTGTAATGCACGGCTATATCGGGCCTTTCTTTTCGATATATCCTGTAAAGAGCGATGGTCTGCTTCAGATCCGTAAATAGGTTCATGCCCTTCCGGTCAATAACCAAAGGGATGAAACTAAAGCCCTTGTTTGTCACTTCATCTGCATAACCGTTATCCTGGGCGCAGAAGATCACATCATAACCTTTAGATTTTAAAGCCTGCATTAATCCGGTCCGGAAGTTGCGGATGGTCAAAGTTGTATTGGAGACAATTATCGCTTTCATTTGATTCGCTATCTCTTCCTGATCTTTAAACTGTCGAGAAAAGCCATAAAACCCGCTATTCCCAAAGCTGCCAAGGTTGTAATATATACATACCTCATACGGTATAGTGTCCCTATATTGCAGATTACCAACCCATAGACAAGCATTATATAAACACAAAATGCGGAAATTATCCAGATTTCAATCCGTTTACGCCAATACCAAATTGCATAGGGTAAGAACAGCAGGGCAAAATATACCACTATCATTTCATAAGAAGCTATTCTGCGCATCAAACGACTCCCACGATATGTGCCCTCGCTAAACCACTTAGTGGGAAAAGGCGCCAGGAAGACTATCTGAGCCGCACGGGGCAGATAAATCAGCATATCTTTGATGCTGCCAAACCCGACATCGTGATCAATATTGCTCTTGGCTTCAGGGGTACTCTTACGAAAGCCCCGCCTTATTATAGCCAGGCTGGCAACCTTACGGTCAATAAATAATGGGAGCCAGGATGAACTTTTCCAATATTTGTCAATATCATCTTTTTCGGCCATTGTCTCAGCATCAACTTTTGCGACTATGGGATCTTTAATTACAGCGGATATATTTTGCTCTGAGCATTTTTCGGCAATAACCCAAGCGTGTGCCGCGATTTCCATCGGATCAGCTGAATGCGAGTGCACTAGTACAAAAAATATCAATGTTATGCTGAATAAAATGGCCATTGTTTTCTGCCATGAGATCTTTTTTTTAGACATCCTGACCAAAAGTATCACAAATAATGAAGAAGAAAATAAAGCTATGAGCGGCATTATAATAGCCAATATATAAGAACGCACAAGGCGGATTAAAGCAAGACCACACAAAAAATAAATAATTGAAATAAAATTACTAAAAGGCTGATCTTCAGATTTGTAACTACCTATCCTGGCTAATAAAACCATGCCATACAAAAGCGAAACTATGCCTAATACGCTAAAGATGTCTTTATGCAATTGAGCTGTCCATTGCAGATTTGATGGAAAAATTAAAAAAGGTAAAATGCAAAGGATTGACCTGAACCTATTGTTTATAAATAGATTCAGGAGATTAACCAAAGCCAACGCGGCGCTTGCATGTAAGGCGGCGTTTAGAGGGATGAGTATTCTGGCATCCGGTAAAAAAACATAAAATATAGATGCTATGCCGGCCACCACATGGCCTTCTGGCTTTAATTGCCAGGCCGACCAGCCTTGGGAGTGAATTTTATTGGCTAGGTCTA
>MHFL01000035.1:18989-21149 GCA_001804165.1 Omnitrophica bacterium RIFCSPLOWO2_01_FULL_45_10
TTTGGAAACCCATACTATCGAAAGAACAATTAAACAATCCGCTGCCGGCATGCAACCCGGGAAAAACGTAAGGCAATAATATAAATTGTACGAGCGCGGAAACAAAGCAGGTATAAAAGAAAAAAATAATCCATAATTTCGAATTACTTATTTTATCCATTTAAGGGAACCTTTCATCTTGCGGCCATGTAACCATTTCCACGCAGCGCATGGCAGATATGTTAAAATGTACAATATAAAAAAAATGGGGGTGACAAATCTGTATGCTGCCAATTCGGACCTGGCAGATCTTGGGTCATTTTTTTCCATATATACCTTTGCCTGCCAATAAGCCAATTTTGCCTCATAATATCTGATCTGTGAAGCGTAGCTTCTCTCTATAGAATCATCGATTTTTTTAAGCTTATCTAATACGTATTTCATTTCAACGGGATGCTTGTCATACAGCCTTTGGCTGCCCGTATTCCGGTGGATACGGTAAATGGCAAGGGGTTCATCAATATATAACGCTTGTGATCTTAAAAGAATCCTCATGAATAAATCAAACTCCTCCGACATATCAAGGCATTCGTCAAATTTTGCATCCAGTCTTTTGATAGCATCCGTCCTTAGCATCACTGTTTGCTGGCAAACTGGGTAATTACGTAAGAAATTACCAAAAACATTTCCTTCCGGCTGCCGTCCGCTCAAAGCGAGTATCAAGTTGTCTGTTCTTGGCATTATTAATCTAAAATAGTTGCCATAAATAAAGTCGACGTCCCTTCTGCGTTCCAGCGCGCTCACTTGCCTTTCCAGTGTTTTCGGAAGCCACTTGTCATCGCAGTCTAAAAACGCCAGATATTGCCCTCCGGCTTCGGCAATAGCCAGGTTTCTGGCTTTGCCGAGAGGAAAAGATTGTTCACTTTTAAAATAACGCAGTTTCGGACCGCAGCTTTTGGCGATATCAGCGCTGCCGTCAGTAGAGGCGTTGTCCCAGAATATGATCTCCCAGTTGGTATAGCTCTGCGCATATACGCTGTCGAGCGCCTCGCGCAAATATCTTTCGCCGTTCCTGCAATTCATTATGACGCTTACAAGAGGATCGACGGTGCCTGCTTTATCCATATTATTATTCCCAGACATACGGGATCTGCATATCGGCGGGGTCCGATCTTTTGATTTCATGCGGATCGTGAGGTATATCGGTGCAATTTGCTATGAGCGCCGGAATGCCGGACATTCCCTTGAAACCGTACCACAACATGGGCGGTATTTTTACCAGGCAGTAATTGTCCTCCCCTATCTCCATTTCCAGCGTTTCACCCTTTGTTGAGGAACCTTCCCTGTCATCGAATATGACCAATTTAACCCTACCTACCGGGACAGCAAAACACTGCGTCATCTTCAAATGCTTTCTCCACGCCTTTACTGCGCCGCTGTTTACGGAAGAAAAATATATTTCTCCGAATGTTGTAAAAACGGGTGAGTCCCGCGTGATCATATGCATGACCTTGCCGCGGTTATCTTCTATCTTCTGTAATTTTTTCGTCAAAACGCCGTCTATCATATCTTTAATCCTTTGCCCAGGCAAGATTATGCCTTTTAGCCTCGGAAATATAATACCGTATATGCTGCTCCGTAAAAGTAAGCATGTCCTTATGCTTACTTTTATCTTTATAATACTTCTCATACCATTCGGCTGCCATCTTTATGGTGCCGGTAAAGGACAGGATCGCATGCCAATCTAAAATCCTTAAGGCCTTATCGCTGGATACTTTTAAAAACATACTTTCTTGTGATATTTTTTTCTCGCCCAGATATTTCCATTTATTCTTTCCGCCGAAATAACTTGAAAACAGCTTGATAAGCTCGCTAACCGATTTGCCCATCTCATGGCTCGGGCCGAAATTAAATGACTCGCCGCATAATTTATTGGATTCGCAGACTTTTGCCCCTAACCATAAATATCCGCTTAATGGCTCGAGAACGTGCTGCCATGGCCTCGTTGCTTTCGGATTTCTTATAAGCACCTGTCTGTCATTGCTCCACGCCCTGACACAGTCCGGCACTAATCTGTCGACAGCCCAATCCCCTCCCCCTATCACATTTCCTGCCCTGGCCGTGACCATCTTACAACTATTACCCGGCCTGTTGAAAAAAGATTTAGCGTATGAATGACAA
>MHFL01000035.1:21173-22286 GCA_001804165.1 Omnitrophica bacterium RIFCSPLOWO2_01_FULL_45_10
GAACCATAGGGATCGCTTCCGCCGAGCTCATCCGTCTCCCTGTATCCCCATTCCCATTCCATGTTCCTATAACATTTGTCGCTTGTTATCATGACGCCTACGATTTTAGTCTGCATGTGACGCATGCACTCCAGGACATTGATAGTGCCCAGCACATTTGTCTCGAAAGTCAGCTTCGGGTCCTGGTAGGCCCTGGTTACGATAGGCTGGGCAGCCAAGTGAAATACAAAATCGGGTTTATGCTTTACAAACGCTTTTTTCAAAAAGTTGTAGTCCCGCACATCCCCATTTATATGATCGATGAATTTATTGATTTTACAAACTGAGAATAGACACGGATCGGACGGCAAATAAGCTGAATATCCAACTACCTTAGCGCTCAATAAATTTAACCATATGGAAAGCCATGACCCCTTAAAACCTGTGGCTCCGGTAACTAATACCGTCTTTCCTTTATAAACACTTCTTAAGTTATTAATGGCCTTCATACGTTCCTTATATTATATTGGTTACCGCTTGGACGAACAAGTCATTTCTTACGTAAAGAAACTTTTTATTTTCCTTACTATGTAATCCTGGTCCTCCCGCGTAAGATCGGGATGTAAAGGCAGGCTAAGTAATTCACTATATATCTTCTCTGTTACTGGCAGCCGAATACCGCCATCGCCGTAATACTCGAGGTAATGGTTGGGATAATAATGAATGCCGCACTCTATGCTGCTATCTGTCAAATACCGCCTTAAGCCGTCCCTCTTGCCTTTTTTTACCGTTATCGGGAATATATGCGGCGCCACTTTATCATAATCGCATGGAAATAAAGATATGCCGGAAAGATCTCCCAGCTCACTACAATATCTTTTGGCCAATTCTTGCCGGCAAGGCTTGAATTCTTTTTCAAACCTGCCAAGCTGGGTAATGCCTATCGCCGCAAACAGATTACTCATATGATACCGGTATCCCTGATGAAAGACATTGAATTCCCAGCTTCTTTGACCCTTATATCTCTTTTCAGTATCTTTATGAATACCCAAAAGCCTGGCGTCCATAACGAACCGGATCACCTTAGGATCGTTTGTCACCACCGCACCGCCCTCTCCGGAGGTTATGTTCTTT
>MHFL01000035.1:22300-22489 GCA_001804165.1 Omnitrophica bacterium RIFCSPLOWO2_01_FULL_45_10
GAAACATACCACATCCCCAAAAGACCCTATTTTTTTATCCCTATAAACGGTCCCAAAAGCATGGGCCGCATCCTCCACTACCCTGAGTCCATTTTTTTTCGCAAATTTATACACTTCATCGAGGTTGCCGGGCCGGCCTGCATAATGAACGGGCATTATGGCCTTGGTTTTTTTAGTCAATCGTTTTTG
>MHFL01000035.1:22512-30290 GCA_001804165.1 Omnitrophica bacterium RIFCSPLOWO2_01_FULL_45_10
ATGTTTCCGGCATGATCTCGCATGGCACAGGACGAGCTCCCGCAGCTGTTACGGCCTGAAAACATCCCACAAAAGTAAGCGACTGCACCAGCACTTCATCGCCCGGCAGAAGCCCTGTCCCCATCAGGGCAAGGTGTAGCGCCGCCGTGCCGGAGTTGACACAGATGACTGTTCCTGCGCCCATGTAATTCTCGATGGCCTTTTCAAATTCATTGACGAATTTTCCCATTCCCAGGTAAGAGTCGTCTATAACGGCGCTCAGCGCTTCTTTCTCGCGCTTCCCTACCACGGATTTTGACAATCGTATCTTTCTCATTTTGCAGGCTTTCTATTTACTTCCCTCGATCCAGTATGTATCCCATCGCGTTTTTTTGACAAACATGCCATCGTCGATATTATTAAATCCGGATAATTTCATTGCCTCCAAAAATTCACTTCTTTTTCTCGAATACCCCCAGAACTGCCCTCTATTCCTAATATGTAAAATCCCAAAAAAGTCTTTTATTATTTCTTTCAGCACAAAAATTGTATTACGCAAAATATCAGAAGGTTCGGAAGACCAGCTTACCAGAATACATCTGCCTTGCCTTGATAAATAACGATTGGCGTTCTTTAACATAGTTATTAATTCGTCTTGGTTCAAAAAAGATTCGACCCCTAAAAAAAGCATCAGATCATATGTCTTGTTTTGAGGAATACACTGAGGGAATGTGCCCACAAATATCCTATCCGGGGAAATAAAGTTTTTTATCCATGCTAAAGGCTCGGGCGCTACTTCCGTTACATCCAGATCAATATAACCACTTTCTAAAAAAGATTTTTCTATGGCCCCCAAGCCGCATCCGACTGATAATATCCTTGTATCCTTGTGTCCGGCCAGCTTTTTTTTAAGGAATTCGGCGGTTTGCAGCTTTAAACTCAACCATTCAGGATCAAGCCCTGACCAGTCATGATACCTTGTCAGGAAATATTTATAAAAAGACCTGTAAAATTCCACGTCCGCCAAACGTCGCGAAGAAACTTCGGCAAAGTCTATAAATTTGATACCATGCCATTCATCTTGGTATATTCTTCTCATTTAAGAATTTTATCCAATAAGTCGATGTCTTTCCGGCTGCTGTTAAAAAATGGGTATTTATGCACCTGCCGGCCGAATACCGCCTGATTATCCGCGATCAAATTTAGAATAAATGTCGCCGGGCTATTTTTGTCAATCAGCTTCATCCCTGATTTAGTTTCTGCATAATTTATAAGGTCTTTTGCCGCGGCAATATCTTTTTTAGTAAGACGGCCTCTTCTTTTAAGGCAGAAGTAACAGGCCTCCATAATGCAATACGCGAGATCAAACCCTTTGGGTAAAAGGTCCGTAAAGTGTTCCCAATCAATGACCCATAAAACATCATCTCCGTCAAATACCACATTTTCGAATGAGTAATCGCCATGATTAAAACAGGAACTGCTTGTTTCAAATATATCTACATGATGTTTCAGCGCATTTTTAATCCTGGCATGATTTCCCTCAACTGACCTTGAAAGGTCTCCGCATTGGCCATCTTTATAGGCAAGCTCCAGAGACGCGTAGGCCTTTCCTCGATGTGCGAAAGAAACAATAGCAGAGTTATTAACATTTAACTTCTTTTCATACCAGCTTATTCCATCATATTCGCGCATTATTGAACTTGCTCCATCCTCATTAAAAGCCATTTTAGTTATCCGAAAAGCCTTGTTCATGTCGTCAAGACGAATAGCGGCTATTGTTGATCCATGGTGCGAACAATTTCTGATTATCTCCATTTTTAAGCCTATCTCTTTGCCAAAACTACAAAACTCGGCGCAAATGCCGTGAGTTTAAGCCGCCTGAACAGGATGTCTTCGATTACATAACATACAACTTTTATAAAAATATTTTTTGCCCTTCTGAATTTACAGGGCCTGTAATATCCCATACCGGCTTTAGACAAAATCTGCTCGGGTGACCTGTAATCCGGAAATGCGTACGATATCTTAGCATCGCAAAATCCCGCTTCCTTCAATAATTTTTTTAAGCCCCCCGCAGAATAAGTCCAGTTAATATAAGGCCTCCCTAAAAATACTTTTGATACCATGTTCTGGAGAAATCTCGGTAAGAAAGTAATAAATCTCAGGCTGCAATGCGGATCCGGCATGCCAAAAAAGTTGAATATATCATAACGATTCTCTATAGCCAGGTAGAGAGACCCATCGGGCTTAAGGCCGTTATAAATACCTTTTAAAAATTTTAGCTGCAAATCATATGGGTCGGATTTGTCATATTTTTTTTCTGCACCTTGTCTTTTCCCATAATATTTTTTTAGCTCTATTACCCCCGACTCCGGGATCCATTCAAGCACGCCATTTATAACAAATTTATCTACCGAAGATCCTTTAAACCCGATCTTTTTCAGGTCTGCGCATACGACATCTACATTTGGCAGATTATCTTCCATAAGCCGCTGTTTTAACAGAAGAATGGATTCTAATGTCTGGTCGATCGCCACAACATTGCAGCCAGTCCTTGCAAGCGGGATCGTCAGCGCCCCCCACATGCAACCGACATCCACGATAAGCTCTCCGGATCCGGAGTTTAAGAGCGGTAAACCGCCGGCTCTCTTAGGAGAAAATATAACGTCAAAATGTTCCGGGAAATATTTTTCAACTGTTTTTTTAGAGCCCAGGAGTGGCAATTCTTTTAAAAATCTCTCGTTGTCTTCCCTGTTCAGGTTGGACCAATATCCTCCTGCCGGGCCAAAATATACTCCATCTTTTTTCTGCATAGATAGCTCTTTAAGAATATCATCAATTACCATTTAAAACCTCAGCCCACTTCTTAGGCCAATCGGCACTGTCAGCGGCGAATTTGTCGCAAAATATATTTATGGCCTTTTGTACTTTTTTATCACCCCACCACCGATATGGGTCATCGCAAATCTCATTAACTTTTCTAGCCGCGCTTAAAGGATCTTTATACAGGATACTGGCATCATGTAATAGTGCAAAATATTCTTCAACCTCGGGCCTGATGGCAAAAATATCGTGATCCCAATAGAAAATAGACGGCACATTAATAGCAAGGGATTCTATAAAGGTTGTTGATAGATTATCGACTATCACCAAAGCCGCTTTTTTCATTTTTTCTGCCAACGATCCGTTTAGGATCAACTCCATGTAAGGAAAAGCGCGCCCGATCCTCTCTTTCTCACGCCATCCGCATTCACGATATGGGAAATATTTTATTTTTGCTAGCGCCTGCCCAGAAAGTGAATTAAAGAATTCATTCTTATGATTAAAATATTTATCCATATCATCCGGTAATAGACCGCTAAAAAAGGAAGAAACATATCTATGCGTTGTTGTTCCGATAAACAGGAAATCATCGCTTTTCAACAGCGCTGTATTCTTTAGCCTTGAGAGATGAGGACTGGGTAACGACTCTGCTTTTTTATCTGTATAGCCGCCGCCCCAAGTATAAAAAACATCTTTTTCTAAGGCTATAAACTCTGCGGGTACGGATAACGACATCCCATAACCTCCGCCGTGTTGAAATTCTATGAGCTTAGCACCATTCGTAGAGGCCTCCGCTGCAAAAAATTTGAATTCTTCATTGAAATACCAGCCTACCGCCGAACCCGCTATCTTCACGCGCCGCCCGGATACTGCATTTTTTTTGTACGTTTTATAATGCTCTATATAAGTATCCGGAATAGCCAGGGGCAGCACTTTATACAAAAGTCCGATAAAATCATTAGAAGAAGAATTGTCGAATATAAGCTGGTCTCTTATGCCACAAATACCTTTTTCTTCTACGGGCTGCGGTTTGATCGGAATAAACTTTCGCACGCGAATATTTAATTGAAATTCGAGCAACAGAATATCAAAAAAAGACAAATTGTACATATCGCTTAAGACGATACTGCCGGGCATAAGACGATCGTATACGTTCTTAAGCGCCTCTAAAAGGTTCTTCCTATAACTTATGGAGGACTTTCCCGCGTTAGGCTGATTGGAAGTTTTAAAATCTATGGCAATAGCCTTTTCGGGGCACAGACAATTAATTATAAAACTGAACAATTTCAGATTATACCAATCATCGCAAACCTTTCCCCCGAGGGAAAGGAAGTCGTGTGTATCGCGACATGATAGTGAACACGCTTCCTGCGGCACGACTCGAGTAATAAAATCAGGGTAAACTTCGAGCACATTCATGATCCGCATATATCGATCGTACAGGACCTCTATAAAATGAAATAACCATGGCCCTAAAATAACCCGCCAATACTTAAGATCATGCGAGACATTATGCAGCAGGTTTAGTCTTTGCGCCAAAACAGGAAGAGTTTCTTTATAGATACTTTGTGCATAATTTCCGGCTTCTTTGATCTTATCGGCATTTTTCCATGGAGACGGGACAACCGCATAAGATTTACCGCGAACGATATTCTTGTCGCCTCCCGCCGGAATACACCATGGGCCGAGCAGGAGAATATCCCTGTCCGTATCCCAAGAATCCGAAATGCCTGTTGTAGCTAAAAAATATTTCATATGCCGTTTAAGTGCCCCTCGATAGAAATTTGTAATCGCTTCTCTTCGCACCGATCACGCCCGGGATTAAATAAATAAAAATAAAAGCGATGATCAAATAAAGTATGCCGCACAATAAAAAACGCACCGCAACCCCTGAGACAATCAATATACGGTCTGTCGTCAGCCTTGAGAAAATAGCTATCGTGAAAAAGACGGCGACGCAGGCCAGCTGGTGAAGTAGATATTTCCGAAATGAAAATTTGAGCAACCTGGAGTTAAAATACAACTGGACATTTACAGCCAAAAACTGTATCAATACCACTTGACAGGCCAGTCCGAGAGCTCCCGCTTCTAGGCCGAAGCACTTTCTCGGAGCTATTAAAAGATAAGTAATGGGAATGCTGAGGAGAAAAAATAAAATGCCTATATTGCAGTAAAGCCTGGTTCTGTCGGCAGCATAAAAGACAGAGCCGCTCAACTGACCATAAACCTGGTGTATGGGATAAAAAGCCATTACACCTACGGCAAGGACCGCGCCTTTGAATTGGCCGCCTCCCATCATGATCGTGATTCTATCAGCATTAGCCGCCATAAAGCATGCTATTAATGCCGTAATGGCATACAACAAAGGAACATGTTTCCTGAAGAGCCTGGCCATCAAATTAATATCTTTGTTATTGTATGCGATTGAAAATTCCCTCATTATCAACAGTGTCATCGCGCTCGTGAACATAAAAGAAATCGCTCCGATCTGGTATGATAGACCGAAAAACCCCTGTTCAACGCTGCCTGCAAAAACCTGTAATAACCATCTTTGCAAAAGTCCGGCGATCATCGCGATCAGACCAAATAAAAAAAACGGATGAGAATACGCATAAAACTCTGCCGTATATTTTTTTATTTCTGATATTGTTATTTTCCAATCTCGTAATACGTCATATCCGTTCTTTTTAAAAATGCGCCAAAACATTACCACCAGTAAAGCCAAAATGCAGTAATTATACAGGAAAAAAATTATGAGCGATAATTTGTTACATAAGAATAGTACAATCAGTGCTGCCAAGGCACATAACTTCTGAAAGATCTTTGCCTTCTCGGCCGGTACGGTCAATCCGTACGCGTCAGCAATTTTGGCCATAATATCGCTTATCCATACAAAAACCGCCAATAATAACGCCAGGTAAAGATAGATTAAAGGCTGGCCTGGCCATAAAACATTGCGCAACCCCATTAACTGCGCGAGTGTAACAAAGCTTATGATAATAAGCGCCGCTACCGCTGAAAAGCAAAAATAGAATGATATTAATTTAAACTCCCGGGGCCTATGGGAAACCTTGGCATAGAAACCCGTAGAGCTTCCCATATCAAAAAAATTTATGATCTGAGTAAAAAAAGTTATTAAGAAATTGAAGTCTCCGAATGTTTTTGGTCCGAGCCCCCTGGGAATTATGGCCTGAATAAATGCCCCTATACCAAGCCCTGCGAGATTAGTAGAAAGCTTGTAAAAATACCTCTCTTTAAGAGAGTCTTCCTGTTTTTTATTGTACATTTTTTAGAGCCTAATCCGCATAAATGCTCACTAAAAAGTTACGGGCCAAATCGGATATAATGCCGCTTCCCTCTGATATCCGGATTAAGGGGAATGTGTATTTTGGAAGTTTTGTGTAAAGCGAAAAGGTGCGAAGCAGGCCTGAAAGTTCTTTTTTTGTCAATGATTTCGGCGTAAAATGCGGCTCGTCTATCTTATATTCCGCAACATAATCAGGCGGTATCAACCTCTCCTGTATAAGCATTTCCATGATTTTTGTACCGGGATATGGCTCCAGAAATACTACTGAAGAAGTCGCGGGCCTGCAACGACGATTAAGCTCAATAGTCTCAAAGATCATCTTACGCGTTTCAAAAGGATAGCCTATCATATTATAAGCAGAAACCCGCATATCGTGCTCATGTATTAAATTAAATTTTTCGATTATCGTATCGTTGGAAACATAGCGATTTAGCACATTTTTGCGCATCCATTCGCTCCCAGACTCGATCCCTACCGCAAATGTCTTACATCCCATCTCCTTAAGCACTTTTACCTTTTCTCCTGTGATAGACTCGCACCGCGCGTATATAAGAAATGGCAGGCCTATCTTTTCCTGATACGCGACTGCAAAGTCTTTCAAAAATTCCAGCGAATGCGACGTAAAATCTTCATCCCAAAAGCGAATAAACTCAAAACCATGTTTTTGCTTAAGAAATACTAATTCGGCAATGGCGCGATCTATGCTTTTTATGCGATGATATTTGCCCAGCCCATTGTATTTTTCCTTCAATGTCTGGTTCACGCAGTAAGAACACGGAAAAAAGCACCCCCTGCTTACTTCTACGTTTGCCATACGGTATATCTTGCCGTCAAAAGGCCGGTAAAAATGGAACTCTTCGAAACCGGACAGATCCTGAAAAGGGACGGAATCGAGCGGAATTAAGGGCCTGAAAGGATTTTTCACCACTGATCCTTTTCTTTTTCCCCATACATTCCTTACCAGCAGAGGATCTTTCCCACACTGCAAATTTTCTGCGAATTCCACAATAGCTTCCTCGCCCTCTCCCGTACATACAAAATCCACTTCCGGATGTGATAACACCGCTTCGGTTGCTATAATAGGATGAATACCCCCATAGAGAGAAACCAGCGATGGAATAACTCTTTTAGCTGTTTGTACAAGCTCCATGGAAAACTTGAAATCGGTTGTCAGACAGGAGACGGCTATGATTTGAGGCCCAAACTTCTTGCAAATACTTTCTAAATCAACGAATGGATCAGACTCATAAAGCATTTTATTATATTCATCCTCATCGGTCTTTTTAAACATCCCTAATTTTGTCTGCAGTAAACCCCATTGCGGCCAGCGATAGCTATTTGTATCAAAAATTTGCACTTCATGCCCTGCTTGCTTCAAGACAGCCTGCAGTATAGGTATGTTAATAGGGATATTACCCCTACCGACGCGCGATGGATAGACTAAGAGAATCTTCATTTCAAAATAACCCTTTCACTATTACCCCTGGTCTTCCTTACCGTTAATAAACTGTCTTTCGTACGCACAATTATGCGGTTATCGACTATTCCCACGAAGCCGATATGATTATGTTGACTTTTGGCTCGTATTCTTTCTACGCCTTCAACGATATACCGCCTGCCATGTAAATCGATAAAAGCACCGGGATACGGGTAGGTAAGCGCCCGTATC
>MHFL01000035.1:30300-43831 GCA_001804165.1 Omnitrophica bacterium RIFCSPLOWO2_01_FULL_45_10
GCGTGCGAGGAGAGAAATAACTCCTGGCGTTCTTCTCCTGCTGTTTGGGTATAAAGGATTCATCGCCCATAAGGCAAAAAACATCTTTTAAACACTTTATCCCAGCATCTATCGTTTTCTTATAGAGCGTAATAATTGTGTCGGAAGGAGCGATTGAGATTTTTTTCTGCATAATAATATCTCCTGCATCAAATTCTTCATTTACGTAATGAAAGCTAATGCCGGTACTTTTTTCGCCGTGGATAATCGCCCAATTCAAGGGATGCCTGCCGGCATAAGCAGGTAATAAAGACTGATGAAAATTAATGATTTTTATTTTTTTAAACCCTAATAAACGTTTGTCGATTTTATACCTATACCCGTGAATAAGTATAATATCTGTGTTTTTAAAAACAGTTTTCAGGTACCTTCTACATTCGTTATTAAAATCCTTCTGTGTGACTATAGGCAGGCGTACTTTCTTTCCGATGACATATGAAGAACCGAAGCATTTTTCTTCTGCCTTTGTAACGCGATCCCCGACGATCCCCGTTAAATTAATATTCTTAATTTTTAAAACCTCTCTCACCAATGAGCCATCGTTCCCTAAAAATAACAAATTTTTCATTACAAAATCATCCTTATAATAAAAAATGAATTAACACCTACGATGCGCAGGCAGGGTAATATCCAGATCCTGCAGATCCTTCTTATATTCTTCAGGCGCTATATTGGTCATCACTTTTTGTTTTTTACCATTAATGATCAACTCTTTATTTTCTCTCAGATTTCCCCAGTTACATTTGGCGCAGGGCATTAATTCGAACCTTCTTTTCTCAAGATTAAGCTTTCGTATTCTTTCAAGTTTTTCTCCGTTCCATACCTCCTTTACCGTCTGGCACCTCACATCTCCTACAATCTCATCTTTTAGAAAATCTGAATTGCACATTGGCACGATCCCATCTGCCATTATCATCATCCTGTGCCAAAGACGGTAGCAAACAAAATCTGGGTCTCTTTTAAACCGGTGTTCATAATCAAAATCTACATGGAACGCTATTTTATCTACGTATGGGGAGAATAGATCGATAAACTGTTTAGGGTCGTGCTTGACAGCGCTCCATATAGACTGTATCCAAATTATTGGGCGCAGGCGTTTTTCTTCTTCGCGTATTTTGTGAAGCAGCTTCACCTTGCCGTATATATCTTTGAATTTTGCGGGCTGCCGTATATTTTCATAATTTTCATACACACCGTCAATTGATAACTGCAGCCAGTCCAGACCGGCAGCGTATAATCGCCTGATCAAGTCTTCATTCAAAAGCATACCGTTGGTAAGCGTAAAAACCTCTTTTATGCCTTTTTCTTTCGCGTATTTTACCATATCGACAATTTTGGGATGTAATAAAGGTTCGCCGCGATGGCATAGGCGTATAGAATAGAGATGGTTCTTTGCGCCCTCGTCAACTATCTTTTTATATAACTCGAAGTCCAGAAAGCCTTCTGAAGGGATTGCCATATGCTGCTGAAAACACATCGGACATTTCATGTTGCAAAGCATCGTGGGCTCGATGTCCAGGTGCGGGGGGAATTTAGGTTTAAAATATAGCTTGCACAAATAATTAAACTGCAAACGGTTAATCAAGTGCGGAAGGAACTTCCCCTTTCCTCTCCGGTAATATAGCTGTACTTTCTTTAATGTCGAATCATTATCAAACTGTGTCGGATTCAACATTGCCATTAGGCTTATCTCCTTTTTGTTTTTCTATGCTACACCTTTACCACGGTAAGGGTATATTTTTGCGGGCCTTCAAACTGCTCCCATGTCTTTACCTTTAGGCCGGCCTGAAACCGATCAATAAACCTCTGTTCGAAGTCCTTATATGTGGAGAATTTCAATATCTTCTTCCCCCTATCTCCATAGAGCTTTTTATAATCATGTGAAACTATGTTTGTTTTAAAAATCCTTCTTTCCCTTAACTCAGGTGTAGTATTATCCTGATCCCATTCCAAATGCACGATATATTTTGTGGTGACACGAAGTAACTCATCGATAGCCAGCCCTATATTTTTGGGATAAATATTCATAAAGACACCCATGGTAAAGCCAATATCGAAAGCCCCGTTTCTCAATGGCATACTGCATGCGTCGGCTTGCGCTACCGGCATATAAATATCTTTCCTATATAACTTGCTATTATTTAGCTGCGGAAGGCTGAAATCCAAACCGCCGATTTTTACTTCGGGAAATTCGCCCTTAATCCTTTTAACGTTCCAGCCAAAACCGCAGCCTGCTTCAAAAATGCTGTCAAAGCTCAGGTTCCGCAGTTCTTCTACTAATAAATCCTGGAAAAACAATTCATACTTATAATACTCGGACGCAAAAAATTCCTCAAAATATTCCTTCCCCCTGGTATTCCAGTACTTTTTTTGATCTTTTAGTTTATCAAAAGTAAAACCAAAGATCTTATATAAGTAGAATTTATAATACCAATCTATTTTATATTTTGGTATCCCCAAGAAATTTTTCCAGTATGTAGTTTGTTGTTCCACTTTTAATTTTTCTCTTTATAACGTTGTAAAAATTCAGCAGTGATAGATATATCTATTTATACACTTACTCAGCCTGCTTTCCCGTTTACCAATAGTAGCCCACAGCAGTGATTCTGAAACAGGCTTTATCTGATTTATAGAGAATATTCTAAATATTAAATCTAACCGCAAATGATCGAGCCCTATAAGTGAAAGCACCTTTTTAAAGGGGTGTTTTTTAAAAAAATTGTCCTTAATTTCTTTATTGCATTCTCTGACAAATTTTGAAAAATTGGCATCAGGTATATTTGTTAAATTTATGGTTTTAGTGTACTTGTTAAACTCAAATAAATCTTCGGTAATGTATTTTCTTTCATCTTTAATGAAACCTTTGTTTCTTGCGATTGAATATAGTTCTGTATTTGGCAGAGGTACAATAAAGTCTATTGTGGGTATTTGCGCCCAGTCTATATAATTTAGTTGTTTTACAAAATCAGTTGTCTCCTTTAAGGTCCGAAAGCTTTCTGATGGAGCACCTGCAATAAGATTTAAGGAAGGCCTGATCCCGGATCGATATGTCATCTCAATTACCTGCTTTGCCAATTCTTTGGTAATGCCTTTTTTCATTTCAACAAGTATTGCATCGCTTCCTGATTCTATACCATAAGATACCTCTATGCAGCCGGCCTTTTTCATTATTTTAAGCAGCTCTTCGTCTACAAGCTTAACTTGTGTCTGGCACCACCAGAATACATTCAATCTTTCCTCTATCATCAGATTACATAATCTTTTTATTATTTCTTTTGAGCCAATAAAGATTTCGTCAAAAAACCTTATATATCTTACATTCCATCTTTGCTTCAAATATTTTATCTCTTCAATGATATTTTCAGGAGAACGGGTACGTATTTTTTTTCCTCCACCCGGACTGCAGAAGATACAGGAAAAGGGGCATCCGCGGCTAGCAAACATAACAGCACAATACCTACCGGGAGAACCATATGGAAAGGATTTTCTAACGATGCTAAAAGACCAGTTATCCCTGTCAGGAAAAGGTATTTTATCCAAGTCCGGTATCTTTTCTCTTACCTGTGTTTGAACAACCTTTTCATTATCACTTAGATATTTTATACCATTTGTAAGCTTCCATTGCCGCCCGTATTTAATATTATTCAATAATTCTATAATGGTTTCCTCGCCCTCATAGAGACATACGCAGTTAACCTTTGTTTCTTTCAATATGGTATCAGCTATCATCGTTGCCATGTTGCCACCGGCTATCTGGAATATGTCTTTCCTGATCTCCCATATTTTCTCGGATATAGATTTTAATATTTTAAAGTTTAGAAAAGGTCCTGCAAAAGCCACTATATCATATTGCGAAATATTATAAGATTTTATCCTTTCCCAAGGATCAATATATTTCTTACTTAATATCTCTTCATTATGCAAATCAACGCAATCAAAAGAATAACAATTCTTCATAAGCACCGCGGATATATAAGATATGCCAAAAGGATGGAATAATCCGCTATAGCCTATGCGAGATCCAGAATTTTTAATCCCAATAAGTAATATCTTCATGCTTTCTTGCTATTTTACAAATTCAACAAACCAATAACATAGCGGGCTGCGATTACTACCTGTTTCTAATGTGTAAAGATTGTGCTCAAGCTGATAATAAGAAAACCTGCTTCCTAATTCTTCCAGTTCCTTTTTAGAAAAAAAGTGTATAATGGGGAAACCGTCGAACTGTCCCCTAAAAGTCTTCACCTGACTAAAATCAAAAGTTAGTGGATCGATTTTCTTTCCTTTTCCGAATTCATCACATTCATCTGAAGCCATAATGCCAAAAAATTTTCCACCCGGCTTTAAGACACGAAGGATTTCATTAAAAATAGACCCTATGTCGTGACTGGTGTTACAATGAATACTGTTATTATCTAAGCATACATTAAAAAAGTTGTCTTCGTATGAAAGGGACGTGGCGCATTGTACAGAAATTTCGGCTGTGCAATCGCTATTCTTCAAATATTCTACGGACAATTCTGTCGCTTCTATGCTGTGATCAATACCATAAACCTTGAATCCTTCTTCGCAAAGATATCGAAGATTACACCCGGAGCCGCAGCCGATTTCAAGGACGCGAATTTTATCTCGACTAGGCGCCTTATAATAATTTTTTGCCATAAAAACAACGATATGTTCCGCAGGGTATTTATTATACTTTCCGCTTTGCCTGCTTATCATAAATATTTTATCCCATTTTTCTCTATTTATTTGACCAAGCGACATATTTTTTACACACTCCTTCGGTCTTAATAAAGCCTATGAATATTAACAGAGGGCTCCTTTTCCGCAATAATTGATACTATCTCCTCTTGGAGACGAAAAGGCACTGAAATCACGTCGGTCACCTCATTAAGCCGCTGTGGAGACATAACGGGGCACGGAATGCCTCCGTAGCTCTTCCCCCACGTTAAAGAATCGGAATCGAAAACAGCACACGGACGCTCAAAAAGCACTGGAAGCCATGAAAATATATTTATGCAGCCTGCAACGCCATAGAAACCCAGGGGTTTAGATTTAGATTTTTTTAAGGCCCTGTGGATTATATTCAATTTATCATTTAACTTTTCTTGGTATTTCACCAACAATTTTCTGATTTTATCTTTTTCATGGCCAAAATTGATATTTATATCCTTTGTTTGAGTCTTCTCTGCCAATATATAGATAGGTTCTTTTCTAGCGGATATAACTTTTTTTATAGTAAAACCACACTCTCTCAACATTGCTTTAAGCGATTCCGGAATAAAATAGTTCAGGTGCTGAAACATAAACATCCCTAAGTTACCTTCCTGCAAAGAAAATAGTTCATTTGGCACGGCAAGAAGAAGCATACCTCCCTCTTTCATGGAATCGTATATAATATGCAAGAATTCTTTTGGCTGTTCTACATGTTCAAGGACATTCAGAGAATATACAAAATCAAAATCATTTTCTCTTACAATTTCACGCGATAGGAAACCGTGCCGCACATCTAATGTTTCGCCATTATCATCCACCCAGGGAGTTATACTACCCGGCTCAACACCAACTACTCGTCTTGCACCTCTCTTTTTAAGCTCATACAGCAGATAGCCTTGCTGACAACCTACTTCTAATATTTTTTCAGGCATCCTGCCATCAAGTAGTTTTGAAAATATACCAAAAAAATCCTGCGCCAGTCTGATAGAATATGTGCTTTTTTTGTCCAGTGTAGCGCCGGTTACCGAGTCGGGAGAACGATACAGAACATTTAAAAGATCACGTAATGTATCATCGACCGGTAATCCCATAAAACCACATTCATTACAAAACAAAATAACGGCATCCATATATTTAGGGATAATATTTTTTTCAAAAAAGTCGGTATTGACCCCATACCAGAAAAATGTATGGGGAAAGAAAAACAACTTTTCTGTTTTTTCAGAACCGCAATTTCTGCAATAATTGACCAGATGCGGCATTTTATGCTTAGCCCTTCCCTATTTGAGGCCTGGACAATGCTTTTCGTTTATGTTTTGTAAGCCAATCGCCCATATTTCTTGTTCCCCACCTTGCGCAAACGCTGCAAAGCTTTACTTTTTCGAATGTACGATTGATATGATGAGATCTATAACTCATCAGGATATCGGAATACCATATCTCCTCGATGCTCTGTTCTCGTATGTCTCCTATCCCGTTTTCTCCGTTCCAGTCGCATACACAGGGAGAAACGATGCCGTTCCATTGCACTGCCAGTAGATACCAAAGACGGTCACAGGGATATCTTATAGCTAAATCACCGTAATGTTTTAAATAGCAGCCCATGGATTTAATATATTTATTTACCTTTTCGCTCTTTCCGTCCCATATAGACAAATCCTTCTCGAAGAATACGGAATCGGCGATGCCACGCCATTGTAATCTAAAAAACTCCTTTTCTCGGAGATTATGGTCTGTTTCTAAAAATTTAACCCGAATAAATGGCAGATTTGATCTCATTTCCTTTCGTAACGCAATGGCCTTTATAACATTATTCTTGATTGTATTAAAATGATCCGTATTTTTAAATTCCGAGTAAGAGCCGGGATTAGCTGCATCGATAGCTACAAAAAGCTCATCTATCTTAAGCTCAATCATCCTTTTCATCACATCTTTGCTCAAAGGAAACCCGTTAGTTGCAATAACTATGCTCTCCGCCTTATCTTCTGATTTTGCATATTCAATAAATTTTAAGAATTCCGGATGCAGAAGCGGCTCCCCCATCCAGTGCACATATAATCTGCGCAGCCTTTGGTCGCGGGGGATCTCATCAATTATTTTTTTAAATACATCGAATTCCATAAACCCGCGCTCCCTTGTCATAGAATCCCTGGGACACCATATACAGTTTTCAGTACATTTATTTGTTAGCTCAATATTTATTACCATCGGAAACGGCAATGGTATACGTGCCTGCAATCGTTTCTTCCGAAAATACATCTTATCTTTTATCTGTTCTTTAATCTGCCTGAAATTCATATCCACTATGCCCTTTTTTATAGGAATGTTCGCCTTTTCCTTCCGGCTGATTTCCAATCTGTGGCACCGCCAGCCTGTGGCACTTCTGACAACACTTGAGCCCCATTCTCCTACCGCTCTTGTGAAGCTCCCTGAGTTCACTCATTTTCTTGCCGTGCCAGACTTCCTTAATAGTGTCGTTTCTTAAATTGCCTATATTGGTGGTAAGGCTCCAATCGGAAATACACATGGGGATCTCACCGCTCCATGTTATCGTTATTCTCTGAAACGGGTATTGACAAATCAGCGTGGGATTTTGAGGCATAAAGGTTAATGAATAGTCGTCGTAGGTATTAAAATTGATCAGGTCGGTTATATCCTTGAAATGTGCGTAGAATTCTTCCGAGATGTTGTTCATATATGACCATATCGCCTGTATCTTTATCCTCGGAAAGCCGTTGCCAATCGTATCTCTTAGCTCATGCATATTGCGGATATTCTCGGTAATCTGATCGAACTTGATAGGATACCTTAGTTCTTCGTACTTTTCATGCATGCTGTCGACAGAATAAGTGATATAATCCAACCCTGTCTTGATAAGTTCTTTGGCATATTTCTTATTTACCAGTAATCCATTAGTAAGAAAAGATACCTCTTTAATGCCCTTCTTCTTGGCATATGCTACCATCTCTATAAGATTAGGATTGACAGTAGGCTCCCCGCGCCAATTTAACCGTATCGAATAAAGATTATTCTTTGCACATTCATCGATGCCATTTTTATATAAGCCAAAATCCATATCGTTCCAATCCTTGCATTCGATATGTGGACGAAAACACATCGGACAATTTAGATTGCACCTGAAAGAGACCTCAAAGTCGACATGTAAAGGAAAATCATGCACATGCTGCCATTTGGGATAATTAAACCATTGGTACCTGTTTATACAGTAATCCGGAAAATAGCGCCTGGTTTCTTCCCATTTGCGAAGTCGCTCATCAGTATCCATTGAAAACTGGTCCTTATTTATCCGTATGTATTCCGTTTGATTATTGTTCATTTTTTCTCCCGTAGATAATTATATGTGCGCTCAAGGCCTCTGTCGTCAACCAGCGTCATGCCGTGAACGGAAAGGCTCTTCAGCCTTTCCTTGTCTTTGAGAGCTCCCAGATAATCGTGTCTAAATTTTCCTGATTTAATATCTTCAATATCCGCAACAAAATACGCCATCCCTTTTTTATCCAGCAACTGCCCTAAACTCTTTTCATAATCGATAGAGGATATAATAAAAGTCGCTGCGCCGCTCCTCGTGGCTTCGATGCATGTATCCCCGCCGCATACAAATGCAATATCATGGTTTAATAACATTGGATCCAGAGGAAATGCTTGTGTAACGAAACGTACCGTATCTGATGCTCCGTATTTATTTATCATCTCTTCTTTTTTTGCATACGCAGGCCCCAGGACTATAGATATATCGCATGTTCCCAATTTAGGAACAATCGTCTGAATGAAAAATTCTGTTATATTAAGCGGGTCTGCGCCCCCGAAAGAGGCTATAATAGAATATTTATTTTTCAGAAAATTTCTTGAATATGATTTATCCGACAATCCCGGCCGCATAAAAAAGAATTTCTCGCCAAGTAATAAGGTTGTTCCTGGATATCCAATCCGGTTATATTTTTCATAACAAAAAGGTGTTGGATTAATAAGTATATCCGGGTGCACATCTTCTATGCCCAGGTCATCAAACAGGATAAAAGTAGCCCCTATTTTTTTAATTTCGCTGATATAGGCATCGTCTACACCTCTCAGGTCGCAGATAAAATAAGACCCCGCCTTAATGCTCTCGCGCAAAATACGGGCCTCATCTTTTTTCCCGATACCCCTATCCAAAGTAAACACCTCAAACTTATTTCGTATCAAATCTATGCCTTCCGGGTAGTCTTTCATGATAAAGCATATTTCTGTTTTTTCCCGTAGATTGATATACTCCGCTAATTTCAGGCAACGCGCAATATGGCCTGTTGCAATAGAGTAAATATTGCCGCCGTCTACCCTGAAGTAATATTTCTTCATTTAAAAGCGCCCTACCAAAAAATCCTTTAGCATCTTTTCGCCTTCGGTCCTCACCCATTTTCGTTCGCCGAAAATTTTTTCGACACGGCGTATCTGCTTTACCATGTCAATTAATTCTTCCGGTTCCAGGGATAAAACATGATCCGTACCCAGGTATCCCTTGCCGCTTTCATACGCCTCTAGCGGCGCTTTTCTGTCCAGGGTAATGTGTTTTTCGATAACTTCTGCACCTGCGGCTACTGCGCAAATACAGGCAAGGAGACCCCGGGTATGATCGGAATAACCTATTCTGCACGTAGGGAACTTTTCTTTTAAGATCAACATCATATCTAAATGCACATCGTCTTCAGACAGGCTCGCAAGCCCTTTCTTGTCGAGCAACGGCCCCGTAGGGTACTCGGATATACAATGCAATAGATATAAATTTACTCGGCGCTCCTCGAAATGATCAACCATCTTCTTTATTTCCGAAAGCGAGCTCATGCCTGTAGATAAAAATACTGTCTCAAAATTTTCGGAGCAATATTTGATCGTTTCCTTATTATGCGCTACAGAGCTTGCTATTTTAATTTCTTGGCATCTAAACCTCTCTTTTAACATCTTGGCCTTTTTTACATTCGCAGGCGTGAATAACGGCAGTATCTTATTCTTTGCCGCTTCGCGAACGATGAAACCGATCATATCTTCGGACAGTGCGACCTTTAAAAACCATTCTTTCTCAGGGTCGTCTTCCCGTATTGTATCCCGGTCCAGTGTTTGGAATTTTACATAACCGCAGCCTGCTTTGGCGGCAATCTTGATCAATTTCTTCGCCTGATCCCTATCGCCATTCCAGCATTCCCCGATTTCCGCAATCACAATAGTTTTTCTCATGGCTCAAGACTTTCCTTTTATCACTTCAAGCGATTTCTTCCCATAGTTAAAGAGCAAATCTATTATAGACATATGCGAAATGAAGGAGCCTTTCAGTTGTTTGTACTCGGGATGGACATAATCATGATAATTCACCTCTATATTATTTTCGTTAAATTCTTCCGCCCTCAGGTAGCTCCTGCCGTCCGGTCCGGATAGATAAATACTCGCATTCCTTCTAGCGCATATATCCAGAATAAGTCCGGAACCAATTCCTTCACATATACTTGAAGAGCAAAGAACAGGGGTACTGATACCGAGATAAGTTCTTACAAAATCTATCAAAGCCAAATTGAGTGTCACTAGTTTTTTATGCTCTTTATTCATTATATCTGCCAAATCATTAAAAACCTCTTCAAAGAAAGCGGCCTTACCGTAATTACTTTTTATGCCGTTCAAATACTTCTTTATCCAGGCCCGGCTATTATCTATTTCTACGTCATTTATTTTTTGCTTGTACAAATCCTTGGTCATCACCGGCACAGTTAACCAGCCCCACCCATCAGGCGTTCTAATTTTGTTCCGGTTTTCAAAATACCGCTTTTTAAATTGAACGTTATCAAGATAGATAAATTCATCAACCGAAACCATCTTGTTGAAAAATCCGATCCATGGTATATGCTCAGGCTGCTGTATGGCTATGATCATTTATTGTTCTCACTTAATACTTTCTCGGCGATCCAAAAATCAAAATCATCATCTATGTCTATGTTCTCATACCGACTTATCACTTTTCGGCCGATATTTTTCCCGTAGCGGTCTCCTTTTTTGATCAGGTCCGACTTCATGACATATATATTACCATCGTCATAAAAAAATCCGTTTATGTCCTGTCTCCTTAATTCGCTCTTTCCGTATTCAACATACTTACATATAAAGCCGGTAGCCAGCGAGTCATAGGCATTATCCAGGAATTCCTTTATACACGCATCGACAAGGGCTTCGTTTCTTACAGGCGAAGTTGCCTGAAGAAGCACGACTATGTCACATGGCACTTTCTTAATAGCATGCTGCAGAACGCTGATAGTAGACGCTTTATCGGTTGATAGTCTAGAGGGTCTTTTTAGTGTTTCGGCCTTATATTCTTCTGCGACCGCAGCAATCTCTTCATCCTCGGTAGACACGACATACCTGTCAATAAATTTTGACGCCTGGGCCGCCTCTATAGTCCAGGCAATCAAGGGTTTGCCGGCTATGGGTCTAATATTTTTTCTGGGTATACCCCTACTGCCGCCCCTGGCGGGTGTTACTCCAAGGATGAGTGGCTTACCTGTATCTTTCGTCTTCATATTCTTTAATCCCAAATATTTCTTAAAACCATAAATGCTTCTGCGTAACTGAAACCTGATTCGCTTCCTCTCTTCCTTGCAAGCAGCCTTACGGCTTCCAGTGAACGAGGATTTGGGAAATCTCTTTTCTCGGTTTCGTAACATGCTATAGCGCTCAATTTCTTGCTTATAAACGGCCCGATGTTAACATAACGATTGGGAATAAAAGCGTTCTCCGTCACGGGAGGAGATTGCTCTGTTGAAGAAGGCACTTCATACATATAGATACTTTTGATAGAACCCTTATTCGAAGGTCTAAAAACGACCCTTGACGCATCAAACACGGCTCTGTGGTCCTGATGGTTATCTCCTCGAAATGGTAAATACACCGTATCGGGCGATATCCTGCTCGTTTCTTTCTCAAGCGATATTATGACATCTTGAACGCTCCCATCCAGGCGCTCATCCGGCATATCGAGGGATACAAGGCCCTTGTATCCCAATTTAGTTCTCGCCTTAAGTGCATGTGACTTCTCAATAGTATTTCTTGAATCATCATACTTGTGATCATATATCCTATGTGCGACAAAAATGACGGACACATAATCTCCAGATCTTATATGCTTACAAATAGTGCCGCCGCATCCTAATGCTTCGTCATCCATGTGAGGTGCTATTATCAAAACCTTTTGTTTTGCCATAAAATCCCTATTTTTTGAGTACTTTGTCCACGTCTTCCCACCCTGATCTTCTTTTTTCTTCACGTTCCTTATACCATTTTATATAACGGCGCACCCCCTCTTCAAAGCTCGTGTTTGCCTCCCAGCCAAGCTCCTCTTTTGCGCGCTCGCTTGAGACCTCTTTACCCACAAAATCACCTGGTCTCGTAGGAGTATATTCAATTTTTACGTTACCGACTATTTTTTTTATGGTTTCCGCCATTTGTTTTATCGTGACCTTCTCTTTTCCGTCCAGATTATATATTTTATCTATGGCGCATTTTTTTAGTGCCAAGGCGTTCCCTTCGGCAAGATCTTCTACGTATACAAACTTTCTGAACTGGAGTCCATCGCCTGCGATAGTAAGCGGTTCGCCGTTAAGCGCTTTCCGTGCAAATATCGGAAGAACGGCGCCATCCCGTGCCCGCGGTCCATAAGGTATGCCGTATCTCAATATAGTTATCTCCATCCCATATAATTTGTTATACGACTGGCAATAATATTCACCCGCTAATTTTGTAGCTGTATAAAAATGAGATGGGGCAAGTAACGGAGAAGTTTCGTCAACATTGTTTTGTATGGATTCACTATATACCCATGTAGTGCTGCCATATACGATTCTCTTTATACTAGCCTTGCGGGCGGATTCAAGCACATTAATAGTGCCTCTGACATTTATAGACTCTGAATAGTGAGGCTCGTTGTAAACATCCTTTACATCTGCTATTGCCGCAAGATGAAATATTGCATCGATACCATCCATGGCGAATCCTAGGGATTGCATATCAAGAATGCTGCCTTGATAGAATTCCACATCCTTACGGTGAGTAGGTATGATAGTATCATAAATCCTTACGGCAATACCTTTGTCTATTAATTTATCCACAACATGCGAACCTATAAAACCCGAACCTCCCGTAACCAGCACTTTCATAACGCTTATTCCTCCATACTTTTTATATCACTTATCGCCCTTATAATATAAAGGCGGGCACCAATGATTTTTAGCTACCCAATCCGTATTAGGCAAATTATAGCCTTTATTCATTATGCGATGGCAGGGCTGATCATATACCTTGCCGGTAGATTGTTCTACGGGCTCAAAAACTATATATTTATAATAGCCGGAAATCATTCCTTGCGGGAAAATAACCCTATTCGAAAATTTTTGGTCGAGATGTTTCCTTGCAAACATATTCTTCCATTCTACTATATCTTTAAGCCTGCCTGTCTGTACACATCCAATAGCGGCAGTAAACTCACTCATCCTATAGTTTAAGCCCTCTACCTTGTAATCAAACTTGCCATAATTCCTGTATTTTTTGGCAAACTCGATCAATCCGCCGTTCCTGCTGACCAATATGCCGCCCTCGCCGGTCGAAATCGTCTTGGTCGCGTAAAAAGAATACACTCCGGCATCACCCCATTGGCCCGGTTTTTTACCTTTCCACTCTGCTCCATGCGCATGAGCGCAGTCTTCCAGCAGCACTATCCCTTTACGCTTACAAATTTCCGCTA
>MHFL01000035.1:43899-51216 GCA_001804165.1 Omnitrophica bacterium RIFCSPLOWO2_01_FULL_45_10
AGCGGTGTAGCCATAAATGTATTTGATGGGCATAGCACCGTCTTTCCTTTTATGTTGAAATATTCAAGTGCGGCCAATGTCGCCCCTCCCCAGCTGGAAAACGATACAGAAGATAGCCCGTTGTGCCGGGCCCACTTTTCTTCAAACAAGGATGTGAACTTGCCTTCGGACCATTTTTGTGTCGCTATTATTTCATCCCAGTATTTATGCAATACCTTCAAATCCTCTTTTTCAAAACCTATGGTAAACTTCATTTAGCTCCTTTCAAAAATATGCTTGTCATAAAGTAGCCACCATGATAACGCAGCTGTAAAAAGGTACCTTCGGGTCGAAGCTTTCCACTTTTTGGCGGAAAACATTATAACCGCACTTATTGAATAAATAGGGATAATTATGGCTGTATGCGATATTCCCTCTCGGCTTAGACATAAACTCACTGACCAGATCAAGATTGATCGGTTCGATTATCGCTATCGCAGCGGGATGCGCCCTGTTGCGTATCGACTCAAATAATCTAACCAGCTCGTGTTGGGCAAAGTATTCGAATACCCCGCATGTAACAAAAATTGTTCCGGCTCCACATCGCGTATTTATCCAGTCCGTGATCTCACTGTAAAAGAATTCTAATCCCGTATTCTTATAAGTTTCTTTATTCTCCGCCACTTGTTCTTTATTCAGGTCTATGCCGATAAATTTCCGTATACCGCTAACCTGTCCGGACAGCCAGTTTAGAAACATCCCATTCCCCGTTCCCATATCGCAAACGGTGTGATAAGAACCTGGGGCCGAAGAAATAAGGTCCGTAATTTGCAGGGCCAACGGCCTGCCAAGTTTAAGATACTGTTTCTCAAATTCATCCTTATCACTCCATAACTTTTTCTTCACATCATGCCACTTCTTGCCGGAATCTCCGCCCCAAAGCTTGTTTCTGTTGATCTTCCTGATATCGTCGTCGCACGACATATAGTGCTGTCGACTTATATGATGCCTCATTATATCTGCAAGCAAACCCTTTCTGTACCAAAAATCGTTATAATATTTCTTCTTGTACGATTCGGGCAAGATACTGTCTAATATGGCACCGACACGAGTATAGGGATGCTCTTTAAATACCGAAAGCCATATTTTTTTTAAAAACAACTTTATCTTTCTCAAGCTGGTCCTTGCTTTAAATTTCCGAACACTTCCTTGACCAAATTAAAAAATACCGGGATGAGCCCGGATAATCCGAGCATCTTCATGGCTGCGAACATTCTCTTAGGAGTAAAATGAATCCGCAGCAATCCTATCTTCTGTAATCTTACCAGGTCGGCTGGACCTAGATCATTTACCGATATAGGGCTGTGGTCGTATCTCCTGTATTGTGAAAAATCATCTATCAAAAGACGCACTCCGTGCTTTCCGGCAAGCGCCCACTCGTACATCTCCGTCCCGGGATACGGGTTAGCGATCGAAAAATTTGAATACAGGATCTGCGGAATACTTTTGACAAAAGATATGGTCTTCTCGATCGATTTCTTAGTATCCCCGGGCAAGCCCAGCATTACGGAACAAGCCGGTTCGATACCTAGATCTTCGGTCACCTTGAAGGCATTCAGCATATCGGCATGAGACACTTCCTTGCGAATGATCTTTAATATTTCAGGATCACCACTTTCGATCCCATAACTGATCCTAATCAGCCCCGCCGCTTTTAATAGAGAAAGGATATCTTTATCCACTAAATTTGCTCTTGTCCAGCCCTCAAAAGTTATCTTGAGCTTTCTGTCGAGTATCTCGCGGCATAACCCTTCCACATGGTCCCTTTTTAGCGTCAGGTTTGAATCCATGAAAAAGAAGTGGGTTGTGGATAGCTCCTTTACCCATTTTTCCATCTCATCAACGATATTTTTTGGCGATCGGAAACGCACATAAGGGTTGGTTAGCGGCTCGCTGCAAAATGCGCATTTAAATGGGCAGCCGCGCGTCGCCATTATCGGAAGATAGACCCGCTTCCTGAATTTGGCGAAAGTCATCACGTAGTTTTCATGCTTCAGCATGTGCATGGCCGGAAAGCCCACCCGGTCAAGGTCCTTTATACGCTCGGCCGGCGCTGTTTCGACAACTGCGTCTCCATCGCGGTAGATAAAACCGCTCAACACGGCAAAGGCCTTATCCCTTTTTTCGTAAATATTCAAAAACCGGTCAAAGGTTTCTTCGCTCTCTCCGAAAAAACCGTAATCAAAGCATTCCAAAAAGGCATTCTTTTTAAAGATGTTCAGGTGCTCTCCTCCGATCATAATCGGGTTTTTAAAACCTTTCTCTTTTAATCCCTTTGCAAGAGCCGCGGCTTTATGAAATATCGGAGAGGTGGCGGTTATTCCTACCAGGTCAAACCTTCCCCTGCTTATCTTGTCTATTAAAACATCCATGGAAATGCCTTCGACATCGGCGTCTATTACTTTGACGTCATGGCCGCGTCTCTCGGCTACGGCAGCCAGATATAGGATGCCTAATGGCGGTTGAGAATTTCTTCTCTTGGCTATACGGGAGAAAACCCCAAAATCCTCAGTCCATGTAGGACTGACAAAAAGTATCTTCACTTTCCATGTCCTTTATTCAGATTATAGATCTTTTTAAGCTGATCGGCGATCATACCCATAACAAATAAAGGCACAAAGCTTGCTATACAGATCGCGGCCACTATCTTCAGCAATATGGAATGAAACAGATATTTATTCAGCACACCCAGCATCAAACCGAAGGCTGTATTGCAGGAAGCGATCAGCAAAAATAATTTTGTAGGATTGTAGTAAAGTATCGCCTCGATGATTATCTGCGCGGCGCGTAACGTGTCTTTAACATTATGCACCTTTGATCTACCTTCGCGCTTTAAATACTCGATCGGGACATACTTAATATAATAGTGATTCAATAGAAATATTAAAGTAAGCGTTGTGGTAAAAGAAAACCCGGTACAAAGCGAATCCTGGAATTGCATGACGATGCTTTTCTTAAAAATCCTTAACCCTGAGTTAACATCGGGTATTTTTCTTCCGGACGCGTATTCCGCCAGTGAGTCAAAAAGTACCCTGGCAATACGTTTTATCATCCCTCCCCTGTACTGCGCCCCCTGTCTGGCGCCTACGATCATGTCATACTTGGGAAAATAACCGTAAAGATCTTTGATCCGGTGCGCGGGATATGAACCGTCTCCGTCGATTATAGCGATACATTCATATTGTGCCAGGACTATTCCGTCGAATAATGATTTCCCGTATCCGAGATTCTCAACATGGTTAACGATCCTTGTATTCTTGACCCCGCTCTTTTCAATTTCTGCTAAAGTCCCGTCGGTAGATCCGTCATCAACGACGACGATCTCCCACTCGCTAAACCCATCCAGAGCCTTCTCCGTACTTTTCAGAGAATTAGCTACACCCTTTTCTTCATTATAAACCGGCATTATTACGCTGATCATTTTTTCACCACCTTGTTTTTAGAAACGCTTTTACATGTGCAAAAAAAGTTCCGTTCGCGATCGTTCTAAGCGCCGTGCTAAAGATATAATCTGGCCTGAGATAAAATCTTCTATGGGATATCTCATAATATTTATCGATCGTTTCCCAGTCTAAATTGTCATGATCATAAATATCTTTGGGTGAAGAGGAAAAATTATACTTACTCCAATCCCTTGTTTTTATCTGCCCCTTGGCCGACATGTCATCAAACATTTTTGTTCCGGGCAATGGTATCGCTATGGCAAATTTTACATAGTCCGGATTAAGCTTTATCGAAAAATCAACCGTCTTTTTCATGTCTTCTTCCGACTCCGTGGGAAGGCCGAGCATAAAATAACATTCTGTCTCAAGACCGGATTTTTTCGCTAGGCCGACTGCTTCTTCGGCTTGCGCGATAGTGACACCTTTTTTTATGATATCGATCACTCTTTGGCTTCCTGATTCGATCCCGAACGGAATGCGATAGCAGCCGGCTCGTTTCATCATGGCCAGCAGCTCTCCGGTGACCCTGTCAACCCGTATCCCGCCTCTGGGATACCATGGAAATTTCAGGCCGCGGCGTATTATCTCTTCGCATATGGCGTACGCTCTGTTCATATCCACAGTGAAGATATCGTCCATGATATGTATCTCTCCGAAACCCAGCTTGAGCATACGCTCCATTTCATCCACTACGCGCAAAACCGATTTCATCCTGATCTTATAGCCATGTATGTTTTTGTTACAGAATACACATTTCCCGTAGCAACCCCTTGAAGTTTCAAGGTATCCGAGCGGCGACCTCCTGCTGGAAATTCTCGGTTGATGATATTTCCGTATATCAAATAGCTCATACGCTGGAAAGGGCAAGGAGTCCAGATCGCTGATAATATTGTCTTGAATCAGGGACGAGACTACCCGTCCGCTATCCTTATAAAATATATTAGGGACGCTGCGGGAAAAGCCTTCCTTTGCGATCAAACTTATCGCCGAGTCTCCTTCTCCTTTTACAACACAGTCAATAGCGCTCTCTTTTAGAATGTCTTCGGGGAACGCGGACGGATGCGGCCCGCCGACAATAACGGGTATACCGGCATCTATACTCTTTATAAGGCCGGCCAAATAATACGCCTTTTTTATCAATGGGGTCGTAGAAGTAATGCCCACAAAATCGGGCTTGTTCTCTGTGACCGTTTTTTTAAGAAGTCCGTCCGGATCATCTGCAAGATTAAGATCCAGGACCCTAACCCGGTGACCATCGCGCAATAAAGAAGCGGCTATGCACGCCAGTCCCAGCGGCGTGGTCCCTCTGGAGATTGCGGACTGCACTTTCGATTTGTTAAAAATATCGTCGTAATAATCAGGGTTGATGAGTATTATTTCAGCCATTTTTTATACCTGTCGCCCGCCAGCTGACGCCCTTGTAACTTGTTACGCATGGATCCTTAAATTCCCGCGCGTTAAACCAGGCGCAAACCTTTTCTCTTCTAATGAACTTTACCTGTGGAGCATTTAATTTATCGAATACATTAAGGCAATTTCTTTCAAACGAGAGCCTGCGAAAATTACCAAAATACTCATAGTACGGTAAAAATTTTACCGGCAACAGATAGAGAGAATATACCGGTATGTACATCAATAATGTCAGCCCTTTTGCCAGCCAGGCGAGCGCGTTTTTATTCAGGCGGCATAGGAGTGATTTTCTTATCGGTTCCAATATGTTTTTAACAAGGGAATTTCCCTCTTCGGAGTATACCCATATTATTAATTTACCTCCGCGCTTGACATGTTTTTTCAAGTTTTCAAAAGTCCTGTCCGGATCATCGGTGTGATGTATTACGCCTACAGAAAAAACCACGTCAAAAGTCTTCCCTAAGTCCATGCTGGCTATATCGGATTCTAAGAATTTGACATTGGACAGGTCCACATTCCTTTCTCTGGCGATATCTGCCGTATTAAGATCTACGGCTGTGACGCTTTTGGCGTAAGGCGCGATAAAACGGGTGTGCTGCCCGCCGCCGCAGCCGCACTCAAGGACCTCTTTATCGCGAAAATCCTCCAATGTATTTGGGAATATCCAATCGTTAAAAAGAAATTTTTCGTCATCCCTGAACATCGTCCATTGTTTGCTCCATTCTCTCTGCTTTGCCTGGTTCACAATTTCACCTTCTTATCGAACACATATTTATTGAATATCTTAAACTCGTCTATGGAATCCGAGCCGAACCATGCCCGTATTGGCGCGTTAAATCCACTTTTTTTCTTATTCAGAACGAAATCCGGCAATACGCCTTTTAACGACTTCTTTAGGATATATTTTGTCCTCAGGCCTTTCATTTTAATTTCAGCCGGTATGGACGCCGCATAGCTGACGAGGTCGACATCAAGATATGGATTGCGCACCTCTATGCTGTTGCGCATAGACGCCCTGTCTACCTTTACCATGATATCGTCGGCCAGCCACGTCATGGCGTCGACGTAAAGATTTTTGTCAAGCCAATGGATGTCCTTTACCCTGTCATAATATTTTTTAAAAGTGCTGAACGGATCCGTATCATAAACCAGCTCCCTCTTGTCCTCTCCGAGCACGCCTATTCTTTCTTCAGGATGAAGCATTATCCGCCATAAATAATGGGCCTTTTCCGCAGAATGCAAACTGCCGTAAAAAAACTGCTTCTTTTTATACCTGAGGTCAAGTTTTGTCTGTCTTTTTGGGTTTCCTCTCAGCTTGGAGCCCACAAGCCAATTACGTATGAACAAAGGAAGCGCCTGCGCGTAAAAATAACATCTATCTGCCTTGTATGTCATATAGCCCGCGAATATCTCGTCCGCGCCGTCGCCCGACAGCGCTACTTTTACATACGAAGAAGTAAGCTTTGCCAACGCGAAGGTCGGAATGAGGGAGTTATCGGCAAAAGGTTCATCATGCGCGCCCAGGGCCTCGTCTATCAAGCCGCGGTTATCATCTATCCTACATATCTTGTTATGATGCGTGGTCCCTATCCATTTTGCAACCCGCTCGGCGGCATCTATTTCGTTATAACTTTTCTGGTCAAACCCTATACTGAAAGTATGCAGCTCCTCCCGATGGTATTTCTTCATGATACTGGATATCGAGCTTGAATCTACGCCGCCGCTTAAGAACGCGCCTATCGGGACGTCGCTTACCATGCGTTTTTTTACGGCTTCGTTAAGCAGTGTAAGCAGATTTACGGCGATGTCTTTTTCGCTCGCGCTCATCTTAACCCTGAACCTATCGGCATAATCCCAATATTGCGTTTTATACATCCGTTCTCCCGGATAGGATATCGTCATATGTGTCGCAGGCTCAAGCTTGAATACATCTTTATATAACGTCATAGGAGAAAGTATATACCCGAGCGCAAGATAAGAATTAAGCGCCTCGTAAGATATTTCTCTAGGGACATCGTCGTCACAGATAAGCGCGCCGAGCTCCGAGGCGAACGTCATTTTGTTACGGCTTTTATAATAATAAAGTGGTTTTTTCCCGAAACGATCTCTTGCCAAAAAAAGCTCTTTTTTTTCGTTATCCCAGATCGCGAAGGCAAACATGCCGTTAAATCTATTCAGGCATTCGGGGCCCCACTTTATGTATGAGTAAAGCACTACTTCAGTATCGGATGATGTGGAAAAATTGACGCCGATATCTACAAGCTCTCTCTTTAATTCATTAAAATTATAAACCTCGCCGTTATATACTATAAAATAGCGTTTATCGTCGGACGCCATGGGCTGCCTTGCCCTTCTGGAAAGGTCAATTATCGAAAGCCTCCGGTGCCCCAACGCTATGTTCCCCAGACTCACGACATCATGGTCG
>MHFL01000035.1:51244-55124 GCA_001804165.1 Omnitrophica bacterium RIFCSPLOWO2_01_FULL_45_10
CCAGCTATACCGCACATATAATCTTACGACCGTCTTTCTGCGCAAATTTGCATGAAAACCGCGGCCATCCCCAGCATAAACCAAAGGTGCCTCATGGTCAGGATATCAACATAAAATCCGTTCAGCGCGAAGCCTGCCAGTCCTGCCAGCAGCGCGCCATATATATATATTTCTGAGACATCCGTCTGTGTACGCATTTTCTTAAAAAGCGCATATCCGATCTGAAAGAGAAACCAGAGAATAGCGGCCAATCCTACCGTGCCGGCCTCAGCTCCCCAAGCCAGGTAGGTTGAATGTGGATCAATGCCCCGCTTGTATTTATCTATGTCGTTTTCTGTTATATCCGGGAATATAACCCTGTACGCGTCTTTTGCCTCTTCCCATGTAATATAGTCGGCTGACTTGTAGTTGTACATGCCTAACCCCACTCCGACAAAAGGATGCGCCCTCATCATGTCAAACGAGGCTTTTTGGTGCGTAAAATATGGTATATGCGCGAGGTTGATCTCCACGCCGCCACTTGTTCCTCCCGCATCTTTATAAAATTTAACAGGGGCGATCCACCATATCGTGGAGGCAATCACGACAACCGTCAGGATAAGCGCATATGTAAAAAATGCATATTTTGCAATAGATATCCAGATGCCTTTTTTCTGAAATAAGACAAGTATTAAAAAGATCGTAACCGCTATGCCGGCGTTTGTTCTCGTCTTGGTTAGGAAGGCCGCGATAAAACATAGCACAACAGTGGCGTATCCCAATAAATTTGCCTTTTTGTCTTTCGGCTTAAATATTAAGATAGAGGCAAACACTACGCTTACATGCAGATATGTGGCAAGCATTCCGGGATGACGGAAGACTGATCTGAGCCTGAAGACCAGGCTGGGGTCCGCCCCTCCCAGAAGGTCATGACTGGCCAAAAGAAGCATATTCTTCACTCCGAAATATGGAAGAAGATACGCAATGATTCCTGTTATGGAAATAATAAAAGCTACCCATACCCATAATCGCACGATCCTCCACCATGTCTCTTTCGAGAGCACCAATTGGTTCAACAGGAAATACAATACCACTAAATATGATATTCCCGCGAACTCTATGAAGCTCTTAAGCCATAAGGGTGAGTTGGCGAACGACGGCAATAAAAACACGAGCATAAGAACTGCCGGCAATAACAACGGCGTCTTTTTTAGCCTCGTCTTCCCGAAAAGAAAGAGCCACGCCCAGATGCCCAAGATCACCATAAATACCGCATCGGAATACTGGATCTTCTCGCCTACAATAGGAAGCGGCGGAACCCTCATAAAAGGTATAAGTATGGCATAGAGCCACAACAGTTTTTCCAGGACACCGGCCATCATCGCGCTAAACATGTTATTTTTCTGACCCATAATCTACGATCCCAGCGCTTCCATAGCATTAAAGAAAGTCGTCTTAAACGCCGATAAGAAAGATTTTCTGTACGCATTCTTCACGTAAGTGCAGAATGAGAAGAAAAAGAATATATCGTATATCCGGTTCAGCGGAGGCGGAGTCTTTACAAGGTGTTTAATTATAAACGCAAATTTCGGATGCTTCACCGCAAGATAGAACAAGCGATGCAGATTTATGAACTGATACATTTTTTCTGCCGTTAAAATACTTTTTTTAAAATAACTTGAAGGGATCCCGTTAAGATCTTCCCGCGTGATAAGGCCCTGAGCTATCAAGCTGTCGGAAAGTTCGGACTTCGGATATGGCTGAAAAATAGAACACCAGGTAGTGGTGGGCTTTATCTTTGCGTTTAAAAGAACTGTGTCCCACGCCTCTTCGATGTCCTCGGAAGGCATGCCCACCATATTATTAGTGTTGATACTGATCCCCGCCGCCTGAAGACAACGGCTTGCCTTAATTATATTATCGTCGTTCATTTCTCTGCCCAAAATATCTTTTCTGATCCGGCTTGATCCGCTTTCAATCCCTATCGTAACCATGTGGCAGTTAGCTTCCTTTAGAAGCCTGGCGATCTCCGGAGTCACGAGTTCAACGCGCATCTGACAATAGAAAGGGACATTAACCCTGGCCTTAAAGATCTCCAGAAACTCCAAGAGAAACGGCCTGCTTAAAAAGAAATTGTCGCTTGTAAAAGCGCAGGATTTAAAAGGATATTTATTGTATACGCGCAGGATCTCTTTGACCGCGTTTTCCGGCGTTTTTGACCTGACATTCCTGCCACCATAAAGCTTGTGAAGCGACGGCTCATTACAATAGGTGCAGCGGTAAGGGCACCCCCTGTTTAAACTAAATTCACGATGAGTCAATTCCTTGATCTTGGCGCTTGATTCACAATAAACATCAACATCCATGGGCGGCAAAGAATTGATGTCCGGAAGCTCCGAAATACCGTTCTCCACAATGGCGCCGTCTTTTTTATACCATATCCCCGGAATATTATTGACGGGCACGCCGTTCTGCAACGACGTGACAAAGCGCAGAAAAGACGCCTCCCCCTCCCCGACGCAGATGTGGTCTATACCATCATTTGCAAGCACTTCGGGACAATAGGTGGGATGAGGGCCTCCTAAAATAGTTATAATTTCATGATACTTTTTAAAATTTTTGCAGAATTCAATAACAGACTTTTCCCACCCCGTATAGACCGGGAATGCCAATATTTCCGGTTTAAAATCCTCTATTTCGGACAGATCGCGCGCGCTCGGCCTTGAAATATTAAAGATCTTCACCCCGGTCTTGTGCCCATGCTCCTTAAGAACGGCGGAGATGCTCATGATCCCGATAAAAGGATACGTGATGTTTTGACAAAATAATATCTTCATATTCAGCGATTCACCATCTTTTTAATGTGGAACATTACTCTGCCTACAGGGCTCTGGCCGGTTACCCTCATCGACCCCTGCTTGTAATCCATAGTACTTATCTCTTTCAAAAAAGTATCAGATTCAAAATCAGACATATTTGATACGAACGGCGCCAGGAGTTTCCGGTCAAGCAGGATATCGTCCACCGAGGCGATAGCGCCGCTTTTTGTTGAATATACGCCTCCGGAGGCTGATAAAGGGCACCACCTTCCGTTGATCTTTATAAGTGACACATAATAAACGTCTCCGGAACTGTTCTTAAACGATTTAAAAATCGCGTCCAGGCCCGCATAGGTGCAAAGAATCGTAAAGATATCCTCGAACTGGTCCTGCATCCCGTATCCCCTGATTAGTATATTGAGCGGATGATCGTCAATAACTGGCAGTTCTCCCGGTTTTTTTTGCACATGGGAAACAACCCAATTAAATATTTTAACCGCCTTGTCGTTTTCATCCCTTGTGCCGGCAAGAATATTTGCCGCCAGGTTCTTATAATTATAATGCCTGTCTACAAAATCCAGGATCTTAAGGTATAACGGCAGCTTTATTGCGCTAACCTTGCCGTTAATAGCCTGCTTTGTGACTACGCTTATATTCAAGGCGCAGATAAGCAATATGAGGGCGGTTGCGACCGACAATAGCTTTATATAGGTCTTATTCATAGGCCAATGCCCTCCTTTTTAGTCCGTCCGCTCCTGACCACTCCTGAAACATCAGGATCGTCCACAAAAAATGCTGCCAGTTCCGTTTGCCGGAAAGATGCTCATCCCATCTCGAACGAATAAAGCGCGCGTCAAATATTCCTTCACGTTGTAAGCGGGATTCATCCAGCAAGGATTCCGCCCAATCCCTAAGCTGACCACGCATCCAGTCCCCGATAGGAACGCCAAAACCCATCTTGGGCCGCTCAATAAGCGACTCAGGCACATGCTTATATAACAGGCGCCTTAACATCCATTTGGTCTGTCCATTATGCATCTTCATAGATAAAGGCAGCGACCATACCAGATCGATGATCCTAT
>MHFL01000035.1:55147-56523 GCA_001804165.1 Omnitrophica bacterium RIFCSPLOWO2_01_FULL_45_10
TCAAGACTGTTGAACATGGCCGCGCGATCTACCTTGACCAATATGTCATCCGGCAGATAAGTCATGCTGTCCATATACATCATCTGAATTTTGGGGTCTGCGAACCGTTCTTTCAATCCTATTTCGGTAAGCCATGTACAGGGCTCCTTGGCATCAATGACTACGCGATCCGGGTCGGCGATCTCAGATACCAGGCTGTAGTAAAGAGACCCGATGCCATCAACGTTCTCCAGTCTTACAGAAAGCTTTTCCAGCTTCTCGCCCATATTGTGCGGTAAAGTGAAAAACTTGCCGGTATATCTGAAAACGCGATCCCAGGTCGATGGCGCAACCGCGTTTATCAAGCGTCCGGCAGACTTTCTGATCGCAAACGGGACCCTGGAAACATTTTTCCACATATCGGCCAGTGTGTAGCGGTTATATCCGCAAAACAATTCATCTCCGGCATCACCGGACAATGAGACCTTGACATATTTGCGCGCCATTTGAGAGATCAGAAAAGTGGGTATTTGCGAGGAATCCGCAAATGGCTCGTCATATATACTGTTCAGCTTGGGAATAACCTGCATAGCTTCTGCCGGTGATACATATTGCTCGGTATGATCCGTACCAAGGTGCCGCGCAACGGCTTTTGCGTACTCGGCTTCGTTGTAACCCATCTCTTTAAACCCAATAGAAAATGTCCTGACCGGACGGGAGGATTGGGCCTGCATCAACGCAACGACCGTTGAGGAATCTACCCCGCCCGATAGAAAAACACCTAAAGGCACATCCGCAACCATTTGTAGCTTTATCGCACATTTCAGCCGCTCCTCAAACTCGTGCATAGCATCCATTTCATTCCCGGCGAACGGCCTCGTAATGCCATTCGTCGCCACCTCAGACAGTCTCCAGTACGCCTCGGGCTTTACCGAGCGCAGCCTGTCAGGCCCGTACGCGGCAGGAAATTTTATATAATGGCCAGGCAGGAGTTTGAATATACCTTTATAAATAGAGTAAGGCGCAGGGATATAACAATGCCTCAAATACAGGCAGATAACGTCCCTGTCGACCTCGCCGACAAAGTCCGGATGGCATTTAAGCGCCTTCAATTCAGAACCAAATATAAGCGTGCCTTTCTGAAAGCCGTAATAAAGCGGCTTTTCACCGATACGATCCCGCGCAAGCGTAAGCGTTTTTTCACTGCGATCCCAAAGCGCGATCGCGAACATCCCGACAGTTCTTTTAAGCGTCTGGTCTATCCCCCATCTTTCAAACCCGGCCAAAAGCGTTTCCGTATCCGAATGGCCCCGCCAGCGGTTATCGCCACCTATCCCTTGCCTCATCTCCAAGTGATTGTATATCTCGCCGTTAAAAATGATCGCATAACGTCCCGA
>MHFL01000035.1:56606-64302 GCA_001804165.1 Omnitrophica bacterium RIFCSPLOWO2_01_FULL_45_10
ATGAACAAGACAGTCGGCCATTCTTTTTGCGACAGCTTGGGCGGTCTCCTTCGAAAAATTATCGTGCCTCCAAAATCCGGCTATACCACACATGAGTTGGTATCCTTATAAGTTTGTTTAAAGCCTACCGCGCACCAAAACGGCTGCTTATCAGAAAATCGAATATCCGTAAATCCACAGGACCGCAACATTGTCTCTATTTCTTTAGAGGTAAAGCGTTTTTCAATACGGGTACCAAAACGATCCAGCGCATCCGTTCGCAGTACATAGTACCCGCAATTTCGGTAGTATGCCAAGGGCCATGAACCTGGCAGTATTCCGAGCCGCCCCAGCAACAGCGCCGCTCTTGCGAGCGGAAAGTAAATCAACAAGGCTATGCATTCACAAACAAAGTTTTTCATGTGCACTGGCATTCTTGAAATTATTTTACGAAGTACGTCGCTAGCCCTCCAGATAGCACGATACCACCAGGGGCGATGATTAAGTGTATAATATAGATAGACTAAAAATGGCGCGCCGGGCTTCAAGGCATGAGCAATGGAGCTAATAGCACTCGCGGTATCCGGCACATGATGCAACACGCCGAGAGAATATGCGAAGTCAAGGCTTCCCTCTTCAAACGGCAGGTTATCTACGGATGCATGGTGAAACGAAACGTTTTGCACATTCGACAGATTCCGCCTGGCGACAGCCAGGGCATCGCTGCTAGGGTCTACTAAATGAATATGTCCGACACGCCGCACTGCCAGAGATGCCCATCGTCCACTGCCGCAGCCTATATCGGCACCGATTGAACTCTGTGGCAGTTGATCCCATGGAAATATGTGAAAATAATTCCAAAATATTTCTGTACGATCGGCATCCGAAAGACTGGCCTGATCAAATCTGCTCCATTCGGAACCAAAATCCATTACAACATTTTGATCTAAATTGGATTTTTTTACGTTCGTAATCATTTGATTCATCTTATCTTTTTTCTCTGGTTAATAAATCTCTATACAGATTTTCATATTCCCCAACCATCTTGACTATACTAAAATGTTTCTCGACAGATTTTTTGCCTTTTTCCGATATTGTCTTCGATAAATCAGGCCTTTCAATGAGAAAACTAAGAGTTTTAGCTAAAATATCAGCATTGGCGCACGGAACAAGTATCCCGGTCTCGCCATTATTGATTATTTCCGGTATCCCGCCAACGTCAGTAGCCACTACTATCTTACCTAAAGCCATGGCCTCAAGTATGGCGAGTCCAAAACCTTCTTCTATGGAAGGATGAACCACAATATCCATAGAAGATATCAAATCGTCGATATCTCTACGATAACCCGTAAATATAACTCTATCTTTTATCCCGAGTTCCTCACTAAGGCGCTTAAGCTCTGTCTTAAGGGCCCCTTCTCCGACAATCATAAGCTTGATATTACTATTGTTTTTAGATATCGCTTCTATTAAATAGCGATGACCCTTACGCGGATGCAGGCTGCCTATCGCACCGACCACCTTTTCACCTTCTTTAATAAAAAACTCATTCCTTATTCTTGATGCGTTTACTTTATCCGGGTAGTCGTCTGGCATCTCTACGCCATTATGAATCACGGTTATTTTCCCCGGCCTGACTCCCTCCAAATCAACAAGAGCTTTCCTTACACCTGCTGATATCGCAATAACATGCCTTGCCCACGATGAAGAACACCTATCCAAAAATCTCTGTGATTTAGTTCCGTAAAGATACAATACGTTGGAATAATGCCTTGTCATAACAGTGATAACCTTATTGTTAAATCTGGCCACGAATTGGCCTAACACGCTTGCGTGAAATAAATGGGTATGCAAAATATCAATTTTGTTCCGTTTTATAAGATGCACCAGCTTTAAAATAGCCATTGGCAAGCAGAATATATTGCTATATTCCAGCGAATAACACTTTTGGCCCAGCTTTTCAATCTCATCGTGTAAGTCACCTCTTTTTTTGAGCGTACAAAATATTAACTCAAATCTTGATTTATCATGCTTCTTAGAGATACCTATAAGTAATTTTTCGGCACCGGCTATTTTAGAACCTGTCGTAAGATGCAATATTCTTGTCATTTTTGAGCAACCCCGGTACCGTTTCGCGTACTACTATAAAATCGCTTCAACATTTTGGAATATTCATTCTGTTCGTGAAGCACTAATCTTTCGGGATCCATCAAATTTAACACTTTTTCGCGGGCATTCTTGCCCATCTTTTGCCCGCTGACAGGGTCCATCAATATGCTGTCTACCCTGTCCGCCAACGCCATCCAATCTCTATTGGGCACCAAGTAACCGGTTTGTCCATCAATAACGAGTTCCCTTTGCCAATCATAGTCATATGCGACGATCGGCACCCCGGCAAGCGCAGCTTCAACCAATGCCCTCCCCATGTGCGGCGAAATGATCGCCGTTGCTCTTGGCAAGGTGGTGGCGATCCACCCTTGAGTGCGATTGCCGACAAAGATCACCGCATCTTCCACCTTAAGCGCCATTGCCATAGCCTCAAGCTCTTTCCTGATAGCTCCATCCCCAATTATAAGGCCTTTGACGCGATGGCCTCGCTTAACAAGCTCGGCAACAACGCGAATCGCATCTTCAACGAATTTCATCGGGACAAGACGGGTTACGGTTGCCAGGATTTTCTCATCTTTTACTCCGAGCTCGGCAAGCTGCATGTCACCGCCGGAACGCATACCCGGTTCTTGCCAGTGATCCTCGTGTATCAAATTACCGTATCTAAAGACTGTCGCAACTTCGGGACGGCCGCCATTCTCCATGGCATAGCGCATATTGTCCTCGTTCGCTCCCGCTATCAGGTCGCAGCGCGGGAATACGAACCCTTCTACGATCTTTTCGATCCAGCGAAACCCGAACAGGCGCGGCATCACTGGCCTGCCGGTTAACCGGAATATTTCGTCATACCTGAAGCAGACGCGGATCGCTAAGGGGGCTCTCAATCTTCTGGCCAAAAATAATCCCATCAACCCCAGATAATACGGATCGCCTATACGCACAACTTTTACCTTTAATTCTCTGGCCATTCTGAGCAGCATCCGCACCAGTCTGATCTGCGCTAAAAGTAAATTTAACGGAGGCACGAACCGCCATGCACGGCTGACGCCTACCTTACCTTCTACGAACAGATGTGAATCATCAAGTTGAGTAACTACGGGGTCTCCGAATCTGTTATTGCCCGACTCAAAGATCCCGGCCAGCGGATGCACGGAGATAACCTTGTCAAAATATCCATCGAGCTTCCTGCTGTCCAGGGCCCGTTCCATCCGGTTTTCCCTGAACATCTTCAGAGTATAAGACATGTCAAGAATTAGGATCGATCTCATCAATGCCTTTCCATGGCTAAAGCAGCGACATCTTTTTGCGCATTCGCCTTCCTACAAAATGCCTCGATCCCATTTCCTCCAATTCCCACCAAGATATCCGTCCCGCCAATTTCTTCGAGTATCCTTCTTATCTGATCCGGCTTCCGACGATGTTTGTAGAAATCTGTCAGGCCGTCATGCGTATCTAATAGCGCCCATTCATAATACATCTGACGATTGCGCAGTTTAAAATCGGGATAATAGAAGTGCACCGGGGATATCCTCCGAAGTATTCGTTGCATTAATAATGAGTTCTTGAGTTTCCAATGCCATGGAAACCAAAAATCAACCATTGCCTTGACAAACTTAAATCTAATGTCTCTGGGAAGCCTTAAGACCAGCTGTCTATATATAGTTTCGGAACCGCCGAAAGGCGGCGGCAGTATCAATCTCCATTTCCACGGATAATGATCCAACACCAACGCTCCTCCCGGCCTGACCATTTCCCAAAGGCACCTGATGCTTTCCTCCGGACTTGGAGTATGCTGCAAAACACCAAGGCATATAACGTAATCATAGCTTGCCTTAGGAAATGGAATTCCCCGAATGTCTGCCTGCACAAGAACAAGGTTCCCATGATCACCATTATTTTTTGCGTTTGCCTCAACGGCGTTTGAATAATCGAATGAATGCACAACCGCGCCATATTTGAGTAGCACCTCTGTAAAACGACCGGCCCCGCTGCCAGCCTCAAGAACTTTCTTCCCTTTTAGGTTTTTCAAATTTCCCCATAAGCACCTTGCCAGCCTTGCTTCTGAATTATCGAGGCCGGTAAATGAGTCTAACTGGGTCTTTGGAAACCTGTTCCACTGTTCGCCAAAATCATTACTATAATTCGCCGCGCTAACAAATCGCGGAATTCCATGGATAATCGGATAACTATGGCCGCATTCTGAATTCAGGCTGCTATCCACAAACATAAATACGCTCCCATTCGCTGGATCACGCAGACAAGTCAAATCTTTATTCATTTAAATAATCCAGCATCGGTGCTGTTTCCTCTCCAAAAATTAGTACCTACCGATAAATTTCAAATGAACCTTAAGCGGGATCTTCAAGACCATAAAGCGGTATAAGAGATATAAGACGGCCCTTAACCTCCCGGGAAGCATAGCCGCTATCTTCTTTAACGGATTATCGGTCTTAGACCTTACATCCCTTGCGGCGGATGCGCTCTTCCATCTTTCCAGATATTGCCCCTGTTGGACCGAAGCGCCGTAAGTCGATATATCCGTTTTTTTAACTACGAAGAAAACATAATATATGCCTTTGTTAAGCCCTCCGTAAGAGAGCCTGTCCATGCACCCCGGCGTATATTGATAGACATCCATTAAATAATTATGACCATGTTGAGAATATTTCACAAACAAGGAATCCTTTATATCCCAATTATTGGCTGAATAATAACTCCAAAATAACGTCGGTGAAAACATATAAAAACCATGTTCTACGCAATTCGTTGAAGGTAGAAAGTGTATTGTCCTTCCTCCGACTTTCAACATTTTGTTATAATTCTCCAGAACCTTGGGCAAGTTAAATATATGCTCCGACGTCCCTCCGTCAAAAATTAGATCATATTTATTGTGTAGTTTAGCTGGAACATCCTTGTTTAAGTCGTGTGTTATTGTGCATTGTTCAAAATCACTATAATCAAGACTGTCAATATTGTTAAACCCGATTGATGAAAACAAACCCACATCTGTAATATAATCATTATTTATAAATTTTCTGTCCATAGAGAGCGCTATAGGAATGGGTTTTAACTGAAAATCCATTTCCTTGGCCCATCTCTGCAAATTTTGAGCCGTTACCATAAGAACATCTTGTCTGCCAAGAGTTAAAGCATAGCCCGAATACCTTTCTCTTTTGCCCTCTCTCATCAACAGCTTAATTGACCCTCGGTCTATGCCCATCCCGGTCCCTTCAAATTAAATTAATTACGTTTAAGACAAATAAACCATTTGCCTATTTGCGAACCGCCTGTCCAGACAGAATCCAGAATGTATATAACGTCGTGATGCCGCTTAAACTTATTAATCCACCAGTCCAGGTTGTTATTAAAATAGGATTGCCCGGCACATTTTATCCACCCCTCATTCTTGCCGCTTTCTGAAACTGGAATTTGATGAAAAGCGGCAATTTTCACGACCCGGCTGCATTCTCTTATAGCTTTTACAATGCCATCTTCCGTAAAATGCTCGAGAGAACCTATAGAATACGCATAGTCGAAATAATTGTCATCGTAATCTGTGCGTGTGACATCGCATACCTTCAGCCGTTCTCTGGGTATTCCTTTCTTGACAGCCCTCTCTATTAATAGATCTGAAATATCACATCCGTAGATTTCAACTCCGGCAAACTTCTTGGAAAGTATATCAATGGTCTTGCCCGTTCCACAGGCAATATCTAAGATTCGCCCCCGGCAATTAGCCAGCAGGAATTGAATCTCATTCCATACTGTTCCTTCACCCCAATTCTCCAATTTGTCCGCAAAGGCCTTATTCCAATATATACCCAGGTCTTGATTCTCCGGATCACGCATCTTTCTTATGCGTCTCGTAATTTTTGAAATAACCCTGTTATTGACAAGTTTCAAAGAATTCCACACTACGGGCGGGCATAGCTGCTTAAAAACCACTTTATAACTTACCATTTCATCTCTCCCGTTTTAAAACTTTTTTGGAACTACTGGCGCTTTCATGCAGTTTGAGATAGCGTCCTTAAAGCTCGGAGTCACGCAGCCATCCTTTTTATCCACTAATGCCTTACAGCCGGATACACAATACCTACAGATATCTTCTTTCACATTCGGCCATGCATCCCTAAATCTTTCTGGGAAATCATATTTTGCGTATTTCATTAAACCAAACAGTAATGCTATCGGCCCACAGGTGCCGCCTGGCCAATAACCGTAAGTATTCAGAAGCACCCCGCACTCGCGGGGCAAACTGCATACATCCCATTTAAATCCCAAGTCTACCGGAGCCGACAGAACATATATAAATGATTCCTCTGCTTTTTTAGGAGATGCGACAACTACTATTCTTTTTTGGATAAAAGCTTTGTCAATAGCAGGATCAAGCCTGCAAGCTTTTAAAATATTGCCCGAGTCGATAAGACCATTGGTATATATCTCTATGCGTGAAACATTGCCAGGGATCATAAGTTTGTAGAAAAGCATTGGAATAAACTCATTTAATCTTGGGTGCAGAAAAGGCTCGCCGCCCAGGATCTGTATGCGCTTTAAACGTATATTTTTCCGCCTGACCTGGTTTATAAATTTTTCAATTTGTTCTATTTTCATATCGGCGTCTCTAAGATACGGCAATCCGGTAAGATTGCAAAAACGATTACATTTCTCGCATAATTTGTTGCAGCGATAGGTTATTTCCAGCTGTATATATTTAACACGCCAATTTTTGTCGATCTTCCCGGCGATTGAAATCGAGGCCCGGTAAATTTTATGTTTTACCCATGGTATTATTCGCATGTCTATCTCCACCAACCCAGCATCGGCTTTATAACCCTCTCCCAAAACAGGTCCTCGCAACCAACCTTCGCATCTGGATTGTGTATCCATCTCCAATAAATTGCACGCCCCAGCTTCTCCTTCCATTTCTTTGGACATAATAACCCGGCTGCTTTGATCAAAATCTTCATGGCTACCTGTTCGCTTTGATCCTGAATTAAGACACCCCAAAGACGAAACTTGCTAAAAAATGATATTGGCGCAGCCGCTACTCGCTTCCAATGGTCACAAAATAATGCAACAAACGGCAAATACCACCAGGGCTTACTCCCCTTACCTAAAGAGAATTGATAATCCTGGTCAACCGTATTCCACTTTTGACGGCCGAAGTAAGTAAAAAGCACTTCTGGGACCTGAATAAAACCGCCATAAATTGAAATCTCCTGGATAAACGCCAGCTCAGTCGACATGCTCTTCTGAAACATATGCGTCTTACGCATGGCGGATGAACGATAAAGGCCATAGATAGCTATTGCCGGAAGGCGCTTCAGGGTTTCCCGATACCTTCCTACTAACCCTGTTGCTGCTTCAAGGCTATCCATGGTGGCAACACGAAGCAATTCCTGTCGGCCTTCAACAAAAGAAGCCGTGTGAGCCTGACAGAGCGCCGCATTCGGAGATTGCTCCATCTTCTTAACACAGGCGCTGACAAAAGACGGTTCCCGTTTATCATCATGAGCGGCCCACATAAAATATTTACCCGAAGAAAGCTCAAAAACCCGGTTAAAATTAAAAAGAATGCCCATGTTTTTCTCGGACCGGCTGTACTTTA
>MHFL01000035.1:64361-70459 GCA_001804165.1 Omnitrophica bacterium RIFCSPLOWO2_01_FULL_45_10
CGTTAAATACGGGCACGCCGATGCTGACTAAAGGTTGGTACGCTGACAAATCATGCGTGCTCATGCGCCTCTACAGAAAAAGTGTTGTGCTTCTGAATTTTTGATACGCGCCTCATGACTGCATTACGGAACAACTTATTAATTCCGAGTTTCGATAATAACAACGCCTTTTGTCCCCCCATCCAGGAGATTTCAAGATTAAGCAGTTCGTAGCAGATGACCCGATACCTGTAAAGCTTCATGAGCAGGTTCAAGAGCCGCGGATAGGTCTTTTGTTTAACAGTTGCCGGATAAGCATCCTTGAGCAACCTGTCAAATATTCTACGTGGAAGCTTAATAAAAACTAGGATCACGACCAATACATTTGCCAGCGTTGGGGTTAGACAGTGGAAGCTGGAGTTGATATCAGGTATCGATATGCCGCGTTCTTTCAGATCAATGGCGAGCTGTGTGTTTGGTATCACCCGCAAGGAAAAAAGATACAGTGTAAAAGGACGCGGCAAATTGTATACCAGTTCCAATGTACGGATTATATCATCCCGTGTCTCTATCGGATTATCCAATATGATGTCGTAGTTAGGGGGCAGCGTGTACGGAGTGTATTTTCCTATAATCTTTGTTGCCTCTTGAATGATACCTGGCCTGTTAGGCCGCTGATAAAATTTCAGGATGTTATCGCTCCCGCTTTGAATACCCATTCGCATTCGCACCAGTCCTGCCCTTACAAGAGTATTGATCTTTTCTTCATTGACATACGCAGGGATGATCCCTCCAACGCTGAAAGGAATATTAACTTCTTTTTTCCATAGATCAGCAAACTCCTTTAACACGTTAAGAGGTATCGACATGAACCCATCGTCAACAAAGGTCACTGCTGAAAGATACGGGTATTTGTTTAATACATGCTTTATCTCATCGATAATATAGCGCACTGAAGGGTATCTGATCTTGCCGTATTTAGCATCATTTTTGACAAATTTCGAGTTGCTGCAATACGTACATCTGTTAGGACATCCGATAGACCATATAGTCGTATAAAATAGACCTTTCGCTTTAATGAAATCCTGACCTCGAAATGGTATGAAGCCTAAGCCGGAAACAAACAGCATTTCATTGTCCATAAACAAATGAAACGGGAATCCGGACATCTCCTCAGGTGTGTTAAGAGGTAGAAATCCGTTCTTAATGATCATATCCCCATCCCTAAACCAAAAGTTTCCGATTGAATGGTACGATATGCCTCGCTCAATTGCAGTAAGTAGCTGCGGAAACGCCTTCTCGCCTTCGCCGACACAAACCGCATCGGCATGTTTAATGACATCTTCAGGGCATAGTATGGCATGGACACCGCCCCAAACGATAAAAAGGTTTGGATTCAAGGCTTTTGCCGCCGCAATAATATCTTTTGCTGTTTCGGCATGAGCGGTCATCAATGAAAAGCATGCAACATTGGCGATCGCTATGCGTTCGGCTATGAGCCGCAAATCTTCTTTAGAACGAATATTTTTTGGTATAATATTTAAGAAATCGCAGTCGGGATATGCCTTGCGGGCAATAGCAGCCATCTTTCTCAGGCCGATAGATATGTACTCATTATCTAAAGCCACGAGGCATAATTTTATTTTAAGTGGAGTATTCATAAAAGCGCTCCTTCTTAGTTTTACACAAACTAAATGGTCAACTCTGCTTTACTGGGAGCGTCATAGGGATACTTTGGTAACCCTAATATATTCCTTAAAATATTCTTCGCTCTTTTGTGTTTATAAAAAAATATAGCGGCTACATACCGGCAATGCATGCGAAAGCTGCGATAATTTATCTTCCGGTATTTTAAAAAGACTCGGAATTCTTCGAATGCATTTTTATATTTCCGATTCAACAAAAAAAGCCCTATATAAAGAAATCTGAAGGTCGCGTAATTCCTTATGAAATCTTCATCCAGATGAACATTCGAGTCCCTTTTTGCATATATATTTATATTGCTAAAGATTTTTGCGAAAGCGGTTTTGGCGTCATAATCCTCTATTGCCCTTTCATGCCCTCTCCCTGCGATATCATCTCTTTCTTTTTCATTGATTAAGTAATAATGGATTTTTTGTAACAATTCCTCCTTCGTACGAAATACATCTATCTCTTTCCCTATCTCGAACATTTTTTCCATACCGGGCGCATATTCACTTAAAACAAAGCCTCCGCATAACGCAATTTCGATCGGCCTGCCTTTGCATTGTTTAATTCTGTTTTTAATATTCAGGCCGAATAATGTTGAATCGGCATTTGTGCTGGTAAAATTTAGATTAATCTTACTCCCCCTGAATATGCTCAACATGTTATCAAAGCCAACGTATCCGTTGGAGGTGCCTTCGCCGTAAGGTTCGATCCTTACATTATTCTTGACCAGATAGTCAATATACTCTTTCCGGTTTTTGGTAAGAAGGCTCCCGACAAATGACACATCTATATTTTTTTCAAGATTATTACGACATGAATAACGGCTCTTGCTAAATAAGCTAAAACTGCACATGGCATTTATGTTTAAAAGCTCGTATCTAAACTTTGACAGGTAATCCGGCAACAGCACTAAATTAGCCGCTTGCGCGTAATATTTATCGCTCGAATCAAAGAAATATTCCGTGTCAAAGAAATTCATGACAATAAATGACGATTCCGACAATTTTTTAATGAAATTAATATCAAAAGTTAAATCGCTGGATCCAAGAATAAAGAAAATATAATTAATCCTTTTCTCAATGATCATGCCTTCGATTTTTCTCTCAAAACCTTTCTTTCCTGTCTTGATATACAAATACATATAGTCTACAAAACAATAATTATCGCTATTTTCTTTTATACCATCGCAATAATTTTCGCATATTGTGTTGGTTGTCCATAAATGAGATATCACCATTACATTCCGCTCAGGCATAGAGATATCCTTCATGCAAACACACTTTGAGACCGCCTGTATTTGAAGACGAATATTACAGCGCACGTCGCGATCATTTCTGAAATTAGTAACGCGATCGAAATACCTATATCTTTATACAAAGGGGTCAGGATAAAAGCCAGTATCACGTTGACTATCCCCACGCATATGACTATTGAGGAGAACGCCTTGTTCATGTTAAAGGCCAGCAATCCCTGCACGGCCACGATACTGCTGGTCCCGAGAAGAAATGGCAGCGGCGAAAGTATCCTCAGGATTATCACGGACTGCGTATATTGAGGGCCTAAAAGTATCTTCACGATATAGGGCGCGAAAGTAAAGATAGCCACCCCCATGATGATAGTCGCCGCGCCGACGCCGATAAGCAGCTTTTTGATGATAGCGACGGCCTTCTTTTTCGAGTCAACTACCAATCGGCTTATATATGGGTACATGGACTGCGAAACAGGACTTAATAATGCCACAAAAGCCTTAATAATAGAGTCGGCCGCTTTATAATAACCAACGATCTCATTCCTGCAAAACAAACCTAAAATAAATATATTGCTTGTAGTATAAACGCTGACGGAGGCCATCCCCAAAAAAACATGCCACCCTTCCCTTAATTCCGAATAGATCGAGGTCTTTAAGGGGGCCTTTATCCTTATGCCGAATTTTTTTATAATGATCCACAGGCTGATCACGCTAGCCGTAACGGTCCCTATCAGATTCGATAAAGGCACATAGATATAGTCCGATCGCGCTTTCACAAGACTGAAGATGGCTACTATAAATATGACCCTCGACAATATGGTCAAATAGCTGATATATTTCATCTTTTCCATTCCCTGGAAAAACCAGGTAGGGAAAAAGATATTGCTCATGACCGCGAAATAAGTTATCAGATAAAGGTCCCAGTCCCGTCTGAATTTGGAGAATGCGGCTATTATCACGACTAAAGCGATAAAACATATGCCCAGAAGTATTATCTTTATCAGCATTATGGAGTTAAAAACCTGGACAAGCCCGTCATTGGTATCCCTGCTGATAGCGATCTTTTTCGATGCGGTATGTATAAAGCCGTACTCTGCTATGACCATAAAATAGTAGGTAAACGCCTGGGCGAATGCCACCAATCCGAACTTTTCAGGGCCCAGCGCACGGACGAGATAAGGCAATGTGATAAGAGGCAATATATAAGTCGACCCCTGAAAAATAAACAGCGATATGATATTTTCAATTACCTGTTTCTTCTCCTGAGAAATAGGTATTTTTATCATTTCACGCGCCTCAAAAAAGCGCCCGGCCAATAGGTAACGCGCTCTTTTATCTGCCCCTCGTTAAACTGGAATACCGGTTCTTCCTGGACAAAATCATTCCGCTCCGACAGAAAATCCTTGATAGCTGATTGCGGGTTGTCCGTAGCCCATTCGGGCTTGGTGCGCGGCGCCCCCGCGATCTCTTTTGCGATCCCGTCGCACGCGACGATGTATGAATTGACCGCCACGAATTCGGAATAAGCCCATAATTCGGCTAAGACATGCTCTTTTGTATGGTTGGAATCTAAAATAACTATGCCTCTTTCGCCGTCTTTTAGCTGGGAGCGCACCTTACCGGTTATCTTGTCGTCAATAGACGACCCTTCGATCATGGTAATAAGGTAGTGCATATCATGCGCCTCGATAGCCTCGCGGTTGTGCGGCCGTACCTCGATATCCACGCCTATCACCCGTCCCTTGCCCATCGCCTTAAAAAGGCTCGCGTAGAATATCAGGCTGCCTCCGTGCGCAATGCCGGTTTCGATCAATACATCCGGCTTCACGCGGTAGATAACCTCCTGGATACGGATAACATCCTCAGGCAGCTGTATTATCGGGCGGCCCATCCATGTAAAGGAGTAGACGTGCTTGGTGTCCCACCCTGACCGCAGCCACAAAGAGGAGAGCAATTTAAATGCTTCGGGCGTGCCGATGCCTAACTTGCGCTCGACGCCATTTTCAGTCACAGTGATATTATCGCCGTTAATACGTATATCCATGCTCCACGTCTTTCTTTTCACGGTATCGGCATACCAGGCCCGCCAGCGAGCCCAAAACATCGCCGGGCGTCAGGCCGAGGTCCTTGCGCGAGCGTGAAATGTCGATCTCGGGGGAATCCAATAGCCGCGCGCCCTGGGCCACTTCCCAGTTACAGTGTTCAACCGCGGTAATTGCCGCGCATACCTGCCCGTTACTCAGGTTCCGGCCCGATGCGATATTGTATATGGGCATGGGCCGGGATAGTTCTCCCAAAGCGACGATCGCCCCTACGGCGTCCTCAAGCAGAATGAAGTCCTTGGCGCTCTCCGCCGTTGAGTGCAGGTGTATCGATCTTTCTTCGCACGCCTCGCGTATAAGGGCGGATATGAAATTATCGGACGAGAAGTCCGGCCCTACTACATTGGACAGGCGCGCAACGGCTGCATTCCGGCCGGAATGCAGGCAAGCCGATTCGCCCATGAGTTTCGATATATTGTAAAGATCGGACGGATCGTTCGGGTTCGCTAAGAGCACGTCGTCCTCGTTCACGCGTCCCTTAAGTCCCATGTATACCCTTGTAGATGAAAGATAGACCAATTTTTCGTAACTTGCTTCGCGCAGGACGCGATTCAGCACGCATACATGCGCATCCACTGTATCAAGCGGCCTCTGCCGGAAATCGGCGGTGAGGCCGATGCAGTAAAACACCACGCCCAGGTCGCGGCCCGGCAGCCTCTGTTCGCGGTCCGGACAGAGCGGAGAGTGGCCACGCCGGCGAAGGGCCGCAGCTACGTGTTTGCCTATAAAACCGTTGGCGCCGAGTACGGTATAGTTCATATCTTAGCCACATCGCTGTATTTAAGCGCTTCGTCCGACCACGAACGCTGTACAAGATCAGCGAACAGCGATCTATTATTCTCAAAATCGCGCTCGCAACGCTCCACCCGGGAAATGTACTTTTCGGGCAGCTTCGTGTACAACCTAAAACATCTGCGAATTCCCTCGACCTCCTCCGGGCTCATCGGCTGGCCCCGTAAAACGGTCTTTTCGGTAAAAGTCTGCGCAGCTTCATCTCCTTTTATATAACCATTGTCCATGCAAAACTTCCTGAGAGGTACTCCCGGAAAAGGATAAAAGACACTCATGATGGCCAC
>MHFL01000036.1:0-1113 GCA_001804165.1 Omnitrophica bacterium RIFCSPLOWO2_01_FULL_45_10
TTCTTTAAACGGTTAAGAAGATCCGTTTTGTAATCAACATAAGCGGCTTTTTTCTTCATTTTTGTTTCTCCTTAAAGTTATTCCAATAGGCATGCGCGGTTCTAATGTCCTTCCATTGTGTCGATTTTGTACCTCCGCACAGCAAGAGAATCACTTTATTTTCCTTTCTTCCAAAATAAATACGGTAACCGGGACCGTAATAGATTTTCAGTTCAAATACCCCATTCCCAATAGATTCGCAAGTCCCGAAATTTCCGGACCGCAGCCGAGCCAGCCTTCCTTCAATGGCCAGAAGTGCCTTCTCGTCATTGACGGATTCAAACCATTGCCGAAAGGGGATTTTTCCATTTCGCGCAACGTAATAATCAAGCTTCCATTCTGGTTCCGTCAATTCAAAACCTCCTAATTGTAACTTATAAATCACACGGTGTCAACACACGAGTGTACATTAATATTAATTTAATATCAATTAAATTATTATTAATATATAACTGAAACATGCCCCACAACCGCTGGATTGGGTTTTAGCAGGATTAGTTTAACCTTTCCCGTTCGGATAGCCCTCAACTCTAGCTCGAGTTGAGGGCAATTCGTGACATTCAAAATACCCCTTGCAGATGAAGCGATTTGATGGCATAATTGCTTCATAATGTGAAGCGATTATAACTGGCGGGAAAGCCCCTATATGAAATACATCTGGCAGCACAAAAATTGGCCAAAATTAACCTGGGAAAGCGGTCCCTTACTGCCTCTTGTCAGTGAAGCCCGCAAGGCGCAGGGAGTTCTTTTGGCTCAGGTCAAAAGTTTGGGTTTTGAGCTTGAGGGCGAGGCTCAGGCAGATATCCTCACCGAAGAAGCCATCAAAACATCTGCTATCGAAGGAGAGCGTTTAAACCCGGAAGCTGTACGCTCGTCAGTCGCAAGACATTTAGGTCTTCCTTCTGCGGGCCTAACACGAGCGACGCGCTCTGTGGACGGTCTGGTGGAAGTGCTTTTGGATGCCACTCGAAATTATAATAAACCTCTAACAGCGGCAAGATTGAAAGGCTGGCAAGCCGCACTTTTTCCGACCGGTCACTCGGGCTTCCATAAAATCCGGGTTGGAAAGTGGCG
>MHFL01000036.1:1129-9607 GCA_001804165.1 Omnitrophica bacterium RIFCSPLOWO2_01_FULL_45_10
CCGGGTAAAGTGATCGCAAAGGAAATGCGGCAATTTCTTGCCTGGTGGGATTCCAGCTTGAAAACGGAAGACGGACTTTTACGTGCGGGGCTCGCTCATTTTTATTTTGTTACCATCCATCCTTTTGAAGACGGCAATGGCCGCATGGCGCGCGCTTTGACGGATATGGCACTGGCGCAGGATGAAAAACTCCAGACACGGTATTATAGTCTTTCATCGCAAATTATGGAAGAAAGAGATGACTATTACGCTATTCTTGAGAAGTGTTCAAAAGGAAATCAGGATGTTACCCATTGGCTGAAATGGTTTTTAGAATGTTACAGACACGCCGCTCAAGGTGCTGAAAAAATAATTTCGGATGTTTTGGCAAAAGCCAAGTTTTGGCAGCGTCACCAGAAAACCGAAATGAACGTACGCCAGCGAAAAGTGGTGAATAAGCTTCTGGATGACGGCAAGGGTGGATTCCAAGGAGGGCTGACCACTCGCAAATATGTTTCGATGGCTAAAACGAGTCGCGCGACTGCCTTCCGCGAGATCTTGGATCTGGTAGAAAAAGGTATTTTTCGCGAGAATCCCGCGAAAGGACGTAGCACGAGTTACGACTTGGATTGGAAGTAGGCAGTAGTCGCTTTTACTATCTCGCAGAATCGGCGCACTCTGACATTGCCGCCGACTGCGGCGATGCGGAGTCGTCCTTAACTCGCCTTTGAGTCCGTCAGACTCAAAGGACGAGTAATGCTTAACCGATCGGGTTAAGCGCTGCTCCAACCGAATTGGGGCGGTTTGTGACTTTTCTTCATTTCCTCTTTAAAATTTCCGGCCAACGGAGACGGTCATCCATAGCCGTCCCGTAGTCGTACTCGCACATCAGTGCGAGTAAATAATCACCCCGAAATAAACGCGTCCTGCATTCTAGATGCTATTCTATTTTTGGTTTACTTCTTAAGCTTTTTATCATATAATGTTTTCACTTTCGCAATTACCCTCCCGCTGCGAAATACGCCCCGAAATTCAAAAACCAAGGAGAGATTATGTCAAAAGACAATCGATTACGGTTAGGGGCTTTAATCAGACCGGAAGTCATCGCAGGTAAAATTCACTCAGTCCGGGGAAAGAGGGTGATGCTCGATTATGATTTGGCGTTTCTTTATGGAGTAGAAACAAAATATCTAAAACGGCAAGTTCGCAGAAACAGGGAGCGGTTTCCGGAGGATTTCATGTTTGAACTGACTGAGCCGGAGAATTTGAGGTGCCAAAATGTCACCTCAAACCGAGGTGGCAGGAGATATTTGCCTTATGCGTTTACGGAGCAAGGGGTTTCGATGCTATCCAGCGTATTAAATAGCAAACAAGCGGTTATGGTGAACATCCAGATCATGAGGGCATTTGTTACATTAAAAAGGGCGGGGCTAACTTATGCTGTCCTACGGAAAAAAATTGATGAGATGGAGAAGAAATATGATCGTCAATTTAAATCTGTATTTGACGCCATTCGTGAACTAATGACTTCGCCTCCGGAAAAGCCTAAGCCTCGGATTGGATTTCATGAATAGCGGCCAATTCCTTCGCGATACGATAAAAACAAGCCTAATCCTGAAGACGAGAACTGCCTAAGACACTCCCCGGAGATGGCTTTCCGCTGCCGTCCCTTACCCATTTCACGGCAAAAATTAGTATTGACGAATTATACTATATATGGTATATTTCGTCATGCTTCCAATCGGAGACTATATTTACCTAAGACGGCTTGAAAAAGGCATGTCACAAACCGAGCTCGCCGCCAAGAGCAGGATGCCGCAGTCTAATTTATCTACTATCGAGAAAGGTAAGCGCGATATAACTGTTTCCACATTAAGGAAAATTGCCGCCGCCTTGGACGCGCACCCGCGCGATTTTTTTGAAGATTGGAAACCTGATAAAATTGAGTTGAGCCGGAGCAAAATAGAACACCTCGCTAAAATCGTATCTGGAAAAGCGAAATCCATTAAGCCGGCCGAAACGGAACTAACAGACCATTTAAAGAATATGATTCCCAGGAGAGGGAGAAAGTATGTTAAGGACATTAATCGGTCGTGGCTTGAACTCCGGAAAAGATTGAGTTCTTCAGAAATCGGCAGTATTTGTGAGCGTTCGGATGAATACAGGCGCCGGAACCCATGAATAAACGGCAAATTGATTTATTCTTTAAAATTTTAGATCAAGAACTGGATCTTAATGGCATCGTGATCTTAACCGGCGCCGGCGCCGGTTCCTTAATGGGGCACATACGGCCAAGTTTTGATATTGATTTTGAAATCCGTCTTCACCGCAAAACGCCTGCCATAAAAACAAAACTTCAAATGTCTATCGATAAAGCTGCGAAAATTGCGGGAGTCGCGGTCAATTACTCCGAAAATATTTCCGGCTGGTCGAGAATCAATTATCTGGAGTACCGCAAAACAGCGGTTCCGTATAAAACGATCGGAAAACTCCGGGTTCAGTTAATAGCACCGGCTTATTGGACAATCGGTAAAATGGCCCGTTTTTATGAACTGGATATTCAGGACATGGTGCAAATTATCTCAAAAAAGAAGCTTAAACCTGAGCTTCTCATTGATATTTGGGCCAAAGCCATCCGTGCAAGCGACCTGTCACTCGAACTTGGGCAATTCCGGGATCATGTGATTTATTTTATCAAGCACTACGCAAAAAAGATTTGGGGACCTGCGACCGATCCGGTTATATTGATTGCTACTTTTGAACAGAAACTTAAGAGAAAAGCCTGAAAACATGCGAACGGTATCCCTTCCGGTAGTACAGTCTTCAAAGATGATCAAAGATTAAACCCCGTACTTTTGGAAGGGGTGCAGATAAACAGATAAATTAACCAACAATTATTCTAATTTAATATATTGTTGGTTAACTCGCGTTTGACAAAGGTTAACCAACATGGTAGCATTTAAACACAAATGTTGGTTAACTTATGGACAAACCCGCGATCGTTGTTGAAGGCATTTTGAAGGAAGAGTTGTTAAGGCTTAAATCCGCCGAAAAAAGCTATCTCAGGGAACTTAGGAAATTACCCAAGGGAAGTTTGCAAATGAAGCGGATTAAGGGGATTTTGTATGCCTATCTCGTGTATCGGAAAGAGCAAGCCGTGTTTCGTAAATACCTGGGCCGGCTCTCTCAAGACGCTTTGAAGCAGCTTAAGGAACAAATCGCTCGAAGGCAGAAATATGAGCAACAATTGCGAGGGGTAAGGCGCAACCACAAGCGGGTTTGGCGGATGGTTTATGGACACCGAAGAGCAGTTTAAGATTTTCCGCGAAGTGCTCCACAATTTCCAATCAAATGGAATTTTACAAGACATCATGCTGATCGGCAGCTGGTGTCTTTATTTTTACCGCGCTGAATTTGAAAATCACGATCAAATTCCGCCGGTCAGAACTTCGGATCTAGATTTTCTGATACCAGCGAATAAGAAAATTTCAAAGGATGTTGATATTCCCGAGGCGCTTAAGCAAATGGGGTTTGTGCCTACCTTTAATCGATCAACAGGTCTTATCGTTTATGACCATCCTGAATTGCGCATCGAATTTTTAATCCCGGAATTGGGTCGTGGCCACGATCGGCCGCAAAATGTAGAAAAACTGCACGTGAAAGCTCAAGGTCTTCGCTACCTCAGTTTGCTTTCGGATTATCCAAGAATTATGAGGGATGGCGCACTTCGTGTTAAAGTACCGGAACCCGCCGCTTTTGCGTTGCACAAACTGATCATCAGCGCCAGAAGGTTGAACAAAGAGAAGGCCAAAAAAGACTTGGAAATGGCGGTCGGACTTCTAGATTTCCTTTATGCCAAGCCCCGTGAAATAGGGCGCATCAAGTCTATATTAAGAACCATTCCCAAGAAGTGGCTTGAAGCAATCCTCTTGGTTTCCAAGAAGCATTTTCCGCAATTAAACGAGACCGCCAAGAATCTTTAAGTGACTTTTCCTCACTCACCCTTTAAAAATCCTAGAGGACGAAAACTCTCCCAGGTTTTCGCCGATGGTACCTGAAATGTCGATTTCAGGTATAACACGGCCAACGGAGACGGTCATCCATAGCCGTCCCGTGCCGTACTGGCGCATCTGCGCCAGTGCCCCAAAATAAGCACCCCGAAATCAGCCTTCCTTTGGTATAATTTGGTCTTCTTTGGACACCGAAAATATGACAGATAAATGCCTGCCCGCCGCAAGAAAAAATAAAAACCTTGACATTTACTCAATTATGAGTAATTATTTACTCAAATCAGAGTAAGCCATGCTAGAATCCGTTTATCTGACAAAATCGAAGGTTCGGAGTAAGCTTTTAGGGGTTCTTTTTTCAAATCCCGATAAGAAATATTACCTGTCTGAGCTGGCCCGGCTGATTCATGCTTCCATTGGGAATGTTCAGCGTGAGCTTGAGAGGTTTGTCAAAGACGGGCTCATTCGGTTTGAAAAGAAGGGCAATCTATCTTTCTACTTTTTAAATCCAGGGCACGCGCTTTATCCGGAAATTCGCTCTCTTGTTTTGAAAACGGTCGGGATTGAGGGAGAAATCCGCGGCCTCGTGATGAAGGATAGGGAAATTGGATTGGCCGTTCTATATGGCTCCTTTGCCCGGGAAACCGAGCATGGCGAAAGTGATATTGACTTGTTGGTTGTCTCGGACGGGAAGCTCGAGAAATTTTACGCCGCAATTTCTAAACTGGAATCCAAGTTTGGCCGCGAGATCAATCCCACCGTCTATGCTCGTTTAGAATTTGTAAAAAAAATAGCGTCTCGCGATAGTTTCATTGAGCACGTTTTAAAAAGGCCGCACCGCTTATTAAAGGGAAGTTTGGATGAGTACCGGAAAAAAGCTGCCTGAAGATCTTGAAAGACGTCTCAAGCCTTGCCCTTTGGATTGGAAGCGTGTCGATCGTTTTATGAAACGCGCGAGGCAGGATTTAAAATCGGCGCAGGTTTTGAAATCAGACGATCTTGAAGGTGCCTATGAATTTTTGTACGATTGCATGCTTCACGGAGGGCTTGGCTACTTGGCGAGTCGAAGTGTCCAGCCGGACATTCGCGGAAAACACAAAACCGTTATTGACTATATTTCTTACGCGCTTCCCAAGCGTTACGAATCCAAAATACAATTTTATGACCGGATGAGAAAAAAGAGGCATCAGCTGATTTATGAACCGGGCCCCATGGGTTGCACGGAAAAAGAGTTTGCCGAGGCCGCGCTTGTTGCTAGAGAATTTCTTGAATTGATTGAGAATGCACTACGCGTTGAAAACCCACAAAAGGAATTTGATTTTTAATTCATGTCAGATAAATCGTCGGTTCACGACATTCCAAGTGAGGTGACCGTCCCCGAAAGTGACTTTTCCCCATTTACTCTTTAAAAATCCTAGAGGACGAAAACTAACCCGGCGCGGACAGCGACCTCTTTAGTCGCTGCCAGCGCCGTACTTAATTTAACCAAAATTAAGTATAGGTTCTCCCCGGCACAAGGACGGTCTACGGAGACGGCTTTCCTTAGCCGTCCCGTAGTCGTACTCGCACATCAGTGCGAGTAAATAATCACCCCGAAATCAGCCTTTCTTTGGTGTAATTTGGTCTTTTCTGGCGTCCTCGAAAATCAATTTTTCTTTTTTGAGCTCTGTTTTCAATTCCTTTTCCGTGGGTAAATACAACTTATATTTCGAAGCAAAAATTTGTTTGTTTTTCTTCGGCAATGTGTAACGCACCACGGCCTCTTTTTTGTCTTCGCATAAAATTAATCCAACCGTAGAATCATCGCTTTTTTGTTTGAGTTCGCGGTCGTAGTAATGGACATACATTTGCATTTGTCCGATGTCCTGATGAGTTAACTTGCCGATTTTTAAATCAATCAGAACGTAGCATCTGAGCAACGTATTATAAAAAACTAGATCAATAAAGTAATGATCGCCATCCAGCGTGATCCGTTTCTGCCGCGCCACAAAGGTAAAACCCTTTCCCAGCTCAAGCAGGAATTTAGAAAGATGATCAATCAGCGCCCCTTCGAGTTTACTTTCATAAAGCTTGGACTGCGGGCGAAGGCCGGTAAATTCCAAAACATAGGGATCTTTGATCATGTCCGCGTAAGTCTGAAGTTCCTGGCCTTTGCGGGCCAATTTCAGGAGCCCTTTTCTGTCTTTGCTTAAAGAAAGCCGCTCAAAGAGAAGCGATCCTTTTTGACGTTCCAACTCCCGGGCTGACCAATTATTCTGAACACATTCAATCTCATAAAATGATCGCGCTTCGGGTTTCTCGACCCGCATGAGGATGCGGTAATGCGTCCAACTCAATTCGTGACGCAGTGCGTCACGAATTGGAAAGGTCAGGTAAAATTTACGAATATACCGCAAATTCGAATCATCAAACCCCCTGCCAAAGTCTCTTGTCAGTTTTTCAGAAAGCGATTGCAATAAGGCTTCTCCGTAAGCAGCTCGATTTTTACCTTTTTGTTCTCCTTCCACAATCGTTTTCCCGATGAGCCAATAGGCCCGCACCATTTCAGTATTAACAGCCCGCGCGATCCCGGAACGCGCAGACTCGATAATCTGGCGAATTTTGGAATAGATATTCTCTTCCGTTTGATTTTTTCTGATGATTTGTTTTGGCATAAATACCCTCCCGACATTTTTTGTCGCCCCAGGACGGCTGAAAGCCGGGTGGGGTTTCAAATTTTAGTTGGAGGGTAAGGTAGGACTTTTCCGCGGAATGGCTTTAGGACATCCACAACCCTTGCTACTATGCGTGAGAATATATCATATTTGAGTTACAGTGTAAATCAGCAGTCAACGGAGAGGGTTTTCCTTCAAATCCTCCCGTTGAGTACTTGCGTATCGGCGCAAGTACATATTCATCAAAAATTTACTCTTTAAAAATCCTAGAGGACGAAAACTAACCCGGCGCGGACAGCGACCTCTTTAGTCGCTGCCAGCGCCGTACTTAATTTAACCAAAATTAAGTATAGGTTCTCCCCGGCACAAGGACGGTCTACGGAGACGGCTTTCCTTAGCCGTCCCGTAGTCGTACTCGCACTGATGTGCGAGTAAATAATCACCCCGAAATCATCCTTCCTTTGGTATACAATGAATTGAAACGGTATCTGATAATGTCATAGAATATGCAAACTCGGACATCGCAACCAACCGTTGCGATGCCGAGTAGCCCTCAACTCCAGCTCGAGTTGAGGGCAGTTCGTGAGATGGGAATCCAAATCGTTATCAATAATTCTGACAACATTTCTTGCCTTAAAGCTGATTTTGGTGTATACTTTCGACGAAATATAAGTTTCAACTAATGTCGAAAGATAGATTATGACGAAATATAAAAAGATCGTGACCAGGCGGCGGCCCGTCAAAAATATCTTCAGCGACCGTTCTTCGCTGGTTCTGCGCGCCTTATTGCGCGAGCCTGAGAAAAAATGGACGGTTCCGGACCTGGAAAAGGAGGGGGTTTCCATCGGCCTTGCGAGCGATGTATTAAGTAAAGCAGAAGCGCAGGGATATGTGGAACGGATTCTCAAAGGTCCCGATAGTTACACGCGCTTGATCCGCAAAGACACTCTTCTTAAAGATTGGATCAAGGCCTATTCTTTTGAGCAGAACGACCATGAATTTTATTTAAGCACAGACCAGGATTTCTCTCAAAACTGTGCCCAGTATTTAAGGCGAAAGAAAAAGGCATTTGCTTTTACGCTTTACAGCGCGAGCCGCCTCATATCCCCATATGTGAAGGATGACCGCCATTTTATTTACGTGGACGTTGGCAAGGGTGAATTTCCTCATTTTTTGAAAGAGGCGGAAACCGAACTCAATTTATACAAACTGGTGCAGGGAGGTAACGTTTGTTTCGCGAATCCCTTTTACCGGGGTTCGGTCTTCAAGCATTCCAGGGCAGTCAAAGGATTTCCCATCGTTTCTCATTTACAACTGTATCTCGATTTAATGACTTTTCCACCTACGGGCGCCGAGGAAGTGGCGCATTTAATTTCGATCTTCAAAAAGAAAGGCCAAATTTTTGTTTGAATTCAAAACGTTGGAAAAAGGATTTTTCGACACTCTTTTAGCGATCGAGAATAGCTTAAATAAAATCATCATCGTGGGCGGTTGGTGTCCTTATCTCTATGCGAAATATCTTTGGCAAAAGGAAATTCCCAATATTCCAACCACCACGGATATTGACCTAGGTGTTTTAGAAACCGGCTCGCAAAGATTTGATCATACTCTTTATGATCAACTCAAAGAAGCCGGGCTTGCCGTTGAAAGAATTTATGATCAAGAACCGGAACCCGTCGAATTTGTCTACAAGAAAAAAGAACTCGAATTGAAAGTTGAGTTCATTACATCATTTGAAACTTCAGACGACACTTTGAACCGTTTCCTCGGTACCCAATTGGCGTGTAACCGCATCGAAGCTTTTGAGATTCTCCTACAACATCCTGCTTACGTAAGCG
>MHFL01000036.1:9613-19025 GCA_001804165.1 Omnitrophica bacterium RIFCSPLOWO2_01_FULL_45_10
CTTCGGGAAAAACGCTAAGCTTAAGCATTCCGAAACCGGAGGCCTTCCTTTATCACAAAGGCATCACCTTTGTCATGCGCTCAGATGAGGCTAAGCGGGATAAGGATTTGTTCTATGTTTATTTCGTTCTGAAATTTGCTCCCAATCAGAGGGCGCTTCTCGATGCTTTGAAGGATTTTAAAACGCACGAGTTATTCAAATCATTTAAGCAGAACTTGAAGGAATATCTCGGAGACGTCGCCAAACCCGGCTACCTGATGCTCCGGCCCTTTGTCCGCCGATGGGTGGAAGAAAAGAAAGTTAATCAGGAGATTCAAGAAATTTTCGGGCTGCTTTTTAGGGAAATTTAATGTCATAGAATCGTCAGTCCACAACATTCCCAGTAAGGTGGCAGTCCCCGAAGCGAAGCGCAGGGGGCGAACCAACATCGCTGAGATCGGCGGCGATGCGGAGTCGTCCTTAACTCGCCTTTGAATCCGTCAGACTCAAAGGACGAGTAATGCTTAACCGATCGGGTTAAGCGCTGCTCCAACCGAATTGGGGCGGAAAACGACTTTTCTTCATTTCCTCTTTAAAAATCCTAGAGGACGAAAACTAACCCGGCGCGGACAGTGACCTCTTTAATCGCTGCCAGCGCCGTACTTAATTTAACCAAAATTAAGTATAGGTTCTCCCCGGCACAAGGACGGTCTACGGAGACGGCTTTCCTTAGCCGTCCCGTAGTCGTACTCGCACATCAGTGCGAGTAAATAATCACCCCGAAATCAGCTTTCCTTTGGTATAATTTGACACACTTCACCATGTCAGATATCAAACAGTTAACCGAAAAAATCAAAAAATTCCGGGATGAACGTGATTGGATGCAATTTCACAATCACAAAGATATGGCCATATCTTTGGCTATTGAAGCTGCCGAACTCCTCGAGCATTTTCAGTGGAAAACGCTCGAGGAAACCAATAAACACGCCGAAGATTTCAAAGACGAAATTTCCGAAGAATTGGCCGACATCGCCATGTATCTTTTTGAACTTTCCGACAATTTAGGAATTGACCTATCAAAAGCCATCGAAGATAAGCTGACTAAAAATAATCGAAAGTACCCCATCCAAAAAGCAAAGGGTAAGCATACAAAATACAACCAGCTTTAAATATGGATCTCAGCTCAGCCCTCGATTCAAAACAGTTTTATAGATTTACAGGTCCGCCCGAGCATTGGTTAACGGCTATTAAATATCTGACTTGGGGGTTGGAATCTGATCTGAGATCACGATGGGCAAAAATTCAGACAGGTGATATATTTTTTATTCACAGCACAGGCTCGCAAAGTTCGGCATTTTCGAATGCGAACTCAGGGATAATCGGGATAGGAGTGGTAGGTTACCATTTTTCCCTAAAGAACAATTATTTGTGGCATTTTGAGATCAAAAATAATATTAATCAATGGCCGTTACTGGTTCCATTGACAGAATTATATTTATTTAGCGAAATACCAGACCCCGCTACGTGGCAGTCTCCCACGCCAAGCAACGATGAGCAAACCTATAAACTGATTCAGCAGTTGCTAAAGAATCGTGTACCAATTTCTGAAATACCCGGTTTTCCGATTAGGGGAAGTTTTTCTCGCGTGTCTTCTGAGGTAGCCAAACAAATTTTATATCAGAACAGACCATTATATTTGTACTCTGGCCATTCTCTTCGAGGTTCTGAATTTCAGCAAATGCCCTCTCATTTGTCAGAAGTCAAGAATGCAACAGAAACTCTAAGACACGTGGCGTCTTTAAGATTTCTAAATGAAGTCAATAATCGCTTGATTACCAAACCATATTCTCTCACCATTAGAGATAATGATATTCTAGCACGCGCCGATGCGGCTCATCATTCTGTAGTGCAAAATCTCATTGATATCTTTCGTAAGAGAGGATACTCAACGTTGGCAAATGAATTTGTTGATTTATTTGCGCACAATGGTGAACGCTCATTTCTTTTTGAAGTTAAAAGTACGGAGAACAAGAATTTCCGGTCACAAGCCCGAAAGGGGATTGTGCAACTCTACGAGTATGATTTTTTTGAAATTAACAAATTTAAAAGGGAAAGTAATATCAGTTTTACTGAGGAATACAGAATATTGGCACCATCCCGAGAACCGACTGATAAGAAGTATATTGATTTTATAAATTCATTGGAATTGGGAGTAGCCGTGGTTTCGGATCAAAAAATAAAACCTATTGGCCAGGATTTTGGATTCTCAAAAATTTAATTAATGTAGTAATTGAAAAGTACTAGATTACTTCAATTTTATGTTCAAAATTGGCGATGTTATTAGCTACCTCGATATGTGCCGCGAAGAAGGTTGCAACCTTCAACGAGGGATGAATTACCGATTGAGGCCTGGTTATAGTGTCATCTTAATGAGTCTGCGCAAAGGTGCACCGTACGTTGACCGTGTAGAAGAGAACGGGAAAGTATTGATTTATGAAGGTCATGATATTCCAAAATTTAGAAATAGTCCTGATCCAAAATCAGTAGATCAACCTAGGTATCAAAGCCGAACAAAAAAACCAACGCAAAATGGTCACTTTTGTAATGCAGTGGAGCGTTATCGTAAGAATCCATTAGAAATAGAGCGAGTGCGTGTGTATGAGAAAATAAAGTCTGGTATTTGGGTTTATAACGGCCTTTTTCTTTTAGATGATTACCAGCAAGAGCGGTCAAATGGTCGGAAGGTTTTTAAATTTCGCTTAGAAATGGTTGATGCAGATACGGATATTGATGAAACGCCGGATACTTTGGAACACAACCGAATTATTCCTACTCAGGTAAAACTTGAAGTTTGGAAGCGTGACAAAGGTCAATGCATAATGTGTGAAAGCAAAGATAATCTACACTTTGATCATATACTTCCGTACTCAAAAGGTGGCACTTCCTTAAAGAAGGAAAATATTCAGCTTCTTTGCGTGCGACATAATCTGGAAAAACGAGATAAAATAATTTAAATTCTGGGCAAGTTCAATAGAAAATAGAAAATAGGTACCGTTGTAACTGGTACCGATTAAATTTCCCGCTTTGCGTCCGGCGGGAAGGGTAATTTAAATCAGCCTTGTCACATTCTCCCTCACTGAATCCTAATGATTCAGTACTGCCTCGGCACCCGCGCTTTTGCGCGAGTACTTCGCCGCGCGCCTTTGCGCGAGCACTCTCCGGGGAGAACTTGACGTTCTCCTCCGGAAGTGTTCGGGAAGAACTGGCATTTGCCGCTCAATGCGGCAAATACTACTCGTGAGGATTTTGACATCCTCTACGAGTATGACGTTCTTCTCCGAAAGTGCGGCGTGCAAGGTGAGCGCCGTCCGATGACTGCATTTGCGACATTCATGTATATGGAACGGCGAGAGCGGGCTTCCTCAGAAGAAGTTGACACCCGCGTTAAAACGGGTATACTTGCATATGTAAGGTTAACCTTACATATGTTAGGTATAGCTTATGACATCTCCTTTTCAGATAAGTGATATTATAGATACGCCTTCAAAGCTGGCGATCTTGCGCGTTTTGACTTCGCGCCCGGGCTTAAAAGCAACCGGCCGCGAGATTGCCAAGTTGTCGGGTTATTCGGTGCCTTCGACGCACGAGTCCTTAAAGGACCTCCAATCCCGCAATATTCTTACGCTAGAGATCGTCGGCAAGCAGCATATTTACGCCTTGAACGAAAATGACCGCATTGTCCAGAAGATCATTCGTCCCATGTTCAAGGCTGAAAGCGGTGTCAAAGAGGAGATCCGGGATTTCTTGCTGAGTGAGATGAAAAAGGCGGGTGTCCGCAAGAAACTTGTCTCGTTGATTCTTTATGGAAGCGCTCAGAAAGGCAGGGCCGTTAAGGGAAGCGATGTTGACATCGCTGTTATTTTGTTTCAGGCTCGAGATGTCGCGAGGATTACCGATCTATTTGCTTCTATCATCGCCCCGAAGTTCAGAGGCTACTTTGGCGTTCAGCTTGATTTTTATGTGAAATCAGCGGCAGATTTCAGGCGGCGTCTTAAAAAGAACCTCCCGCCGGTTTCGACCCTGATCAAGTCTTATTCAGTTTTGTACGGAAAAGAACCCTTAGAGGTATAAAAATGGCCGCACGGCAGTTGAAAGTTAGGCAAGAAAGTAAGTCCACGGCACGGAATTATTTAAAAAAGGCCCGAGACAACTATAAGCAGATGCTTGTTGCATTTAACGCTTCAAATTGGAACGCCGCGGCAACTCTGGCTCTCCAGTGTGCGATATCCTGCGCGGATGCACTCTGTGTTCATGAGCAAGGCATACGTTCGGCATCGCAGGATCATTTAGACGTTTGTGATTTGGTTGGAAAGTTGCCGGTTGATGGCGCTCGTGAAAAAGCCAATCAGCTTCGTAAGATCATTACGAAGAAAAATATGGTTCAATATGAATGTGAGGAGGTCCGCGAGCCTGATGCCGGGGAAATGGTTAAAGTAACGGCTAGAATTTATCAGTGGGTCAATGAAAAAATTCCCACAACATACTAATCCACAAGCATAACCGGGCGCCGCCCGAACTTTTTATCGTTCGGGTACTAGCCGGCGAGATTTTGATATCTCGTCCGCTTAGCGTCCGAAGGGACACGTTGACATGAATGTGTTTTGGGGTTGAAATTGAGATTCGCTTCTCGAATTGTTAAGATATTTCCACTTCTATTGTTCTTGACCCATACTTTGGCTTTAGGAGGTGAACCCATGAAGCTGACGAGCCCGGCATTTCGCAATGGTGAAGCTATTCCAATTCAATATACGTGCGATGGGAAAGACGTTTCACCGCCCCTGGTTTGGGAGGATATTCCGAAAGGCGCTCAGAGTTTAGCGCTCATCGTAGATGATCCTGACGCGCCGGGGAGAACTTGGGTCCATTGGATTTTCTATAACCTCAGTTCCAGTGTGATAAAACTTGAAGATGGTGCAGGGCGCAAGGGAGTACCTGTTTATACTCATTCAATCACCGGTGTAAAAGCCATGCAGGGAAAAAACGATTTTGGGGATTTCGGTTACGGCGGTCCATGTCCGCCTTCTGGCAGGCATCGATACTCTTTCAAGTTATATGCTTTGGATGCGATGTTAGATCTTCCAAGCGGATCCACAAAGGCTGAACTAGAAAAAGCCATGAAAGGACATATTTTAGGAGAACCCACTCAGCTTTTGGGGACCTACGAACGTTGATGTTTGCTTAAATATAAATATATAAAATAGGTACCGATGTCATGAAAAAATATTAAAATGAAGTGTATGACCGGACGCCGCACTTTCGGAGATGAACCTCACGTTCTTCCCGAACACTTTCGGAGATGAGCATCAAGCTCATCCCGAAAAGTGCTCGCGCAAGGGCGCGCAGTGTCCTCAAGGATAAAACCCATTGTAAATTCAATCAAATTTAGTAATATAGCTTTCGTTTAACAGTTCTACCCATCCCTCTCCACCTGTACTGGTTGTACAAGTGCGGCGCAGGGGTGACTTAAGGAAAGTCACCTCCAGCGGCCGTCCCGAATAAGTCAAATTATCAGTTTAACTTTTAACTTGCAAATATAACTTATATGTTATATACTCTTCATGTCTAGAAAACGGGTTGTCTATTACATTGATGAGAAGGGGAGAAACCCAGTCTGGGAATTTGTGACATCACTTCCTTCTGACGAGCGGGATAAATGTTTTGAATATATCGCTTATTTGGAGGAAATGGGCGAGGAAGTCAAGCGGCCGGTCGGTGATTACCTGGGCGGTAAGATTTATGAACTTCGGCCGAAACAGACGCGGGTTTTATACTTCTTCACGTTAAAAGATTATACTGTTCTGGTGCATGCGTTTCGAAAGAAATCGAATGCGGTACCTGAGCGCGATCTCAAGCTTGCGACAAAAAGAATGAATGATTTTTTGGTTAGGTATCAGAAAGGACAACTTAAGATATGAAAAAAATGAAAGCACCATCGCATCGGGTTTTGATGAAACCTTACCTCCGGGATAGGAAACTCAGAGAGCGGATTCAAGCCGGAGTCATGCGTCTTAAGGTGATCAGTCAAGTTGTGGGCCTGAGGCAGAAGCTTGGGATTACTCAGACAGAACTCGCCCAACGAATTGGGGTTTCACAGCCTTTCATTGCCCGGATTGAACGTGATGAAACTTCAAATTTGAGTCTTGAGACGCTTGTTAAACTTGTTGAAGCGCTGGATGGTGAAATCGACATCAAAATCCATATCTCCAAAAAAGCCGCGTAAATAAAATCCATTAACACGAACCCCCGCCCATTCGCTCAAATTTCTGCGTTGGTAAAGGAACTAAAATCTACGGTTCTTTTTTCTTATTATTTTGCCGTTAATATGGATGCGGCGTCGAAAGAATCACAGGCCGAAGAATAAACAAGTACGCGCACCATGAAACATATTACTTAATGACGACCAATCTCCTCCAGCCAATGATTCAAGGAATAAAGAAAGGCGAGGTGCGCTCACTCGCGCAGGCCATTTCCATTTTCGAGGATAACGCGCCTTTAAAAGCGAGACTCTTGACGAAGCTTAGATCACTGCCTCGCCCGCTCGCTTGCGGTGTTTCGATTGGGATCACAGGTTCCGCCGGTTCCGGTAAGAGCACCTTGATCGCAGCGCTCGCGAAAATGATGCGGCGCGATAGGAAAAAAGTGGCCGTAATTGCCGTCGATCCGACAAGTCCCAAAACAGGAGGCGCTTTTTTGGGAGACCGAATCCGCATGCAAGAGCTGGCTGAAGATCCGGGTGTTTTTATCCGCAGCATGGCAAGCCGCGGAGCGCGGGGCGGCGTGAACCGCGCCGCCAAAGACACAGCCCAGCTTTTTTTGAAGGCAGGATATGATTTTGTCTTGATCGAGACGGTCGGGGCCGGACAGCTGGATTATGAGGTCACGCGGTTTGTGGATCTTACTTTTCTCGTGCTTACTCCCGAAGCAGGGGATGAGATGCAATTTATGAAAGCGGGGCTTCGGGAATTGGCGGACGCATTCGTCATCAATAAATCGGATCGTCCCGGCGCCCAAGTGATGGAAGGCTTTTTAAAGCAGGCTTTGACAGGCGGGAAATCGGCGCCCGCCATTTTTAAAACGATTGCCGAACAGAAAAAGGGAATCGAACCCTTGTATCAATTGATCTGCCGGTGTTGTCGTGAGCAAAAGTAAAGCGCCCGGACGCCGGATTCTTTACACGCCCAAGGACATCCGCGGGCTCAGTTATCAAAAAGATCTCGCAGATTCCGGGAAATTTCCATTTACGCGCGGAATTTATCCCACGATGTATGCGGGAAGACCTTGGACGATGAGGGAATTTTCCGGATTTGGCTTGGCGCGCGACACGAATCAAAGATTCCGGTTCCTCTTAGACTCCGGTCAAACCGGCCTTTCGGTTGCCTTCGATCTTCCGACTCTCATGGGATACGATTCTGATGACCCTAAATCTGCCGGAGAAGTCGGCCGCGGAGGAGTTGCGATTGATTCGCTGGAAGATATGGAAGAATTATTCCGCGGGATCCCGCTCGCGAAAGTTTCAACCTCGATGACGATCAACGCGCCGGCCGCAATCATTTGGGCCATGTATCTGGCTTGCGCGAAGAAACAAAGGGCCAAATTGCGCGCGTTGAACGGAACGATTCAAAACGATATGTTAAAAGAATACATGGCCCAAAAGGAGTGGATTTTTCCGCCCAAACCGTCGCTTCGGCTCATCGTGGATACGGTCCGCTTCGCCGCTCAATATGTCCCGCAATGGAACCCCATTTCGATCAGCGGTTATCACATTCGGGAAGCAGGCTCGAGCGCCCTCCAGGAATTAAGCTTTACGCTCGCCAACGGTTTTACTTATGTGGAAGAAGTTTTGAAAACAGGTTTGAAGATTGACCGGTTTGCGCCGCGGCTTTCTTTTTTCTTTAACGCTCACCAGAATTTCTTTGAAGAAATCGCCAAATTCCGTGCGGCACGCCGGATTTGGGCGAAGCATGTGCGCTGCCGTTACCTCGCGCGCGATCCAAAATCATGGCGGATGCGTTTTCACGTTCAGACAGCCGGTTGCAGCCTAATGGCCCAACAGCCTGAGAATAATATTGTACGGACCGCTTACGAAGCGCTTTCAGCCGTTTTAGGAGGAACGCAAAGTCTTCATACGAATGGCTACGATGAGCCGCTCTGCCTTCCCGCGAAAGAATCCGTTCAAATCGCGCTTCGGACGCAGCAGATTCTCGCCCATGAATTGGAATTAACCGGGGTCGTCGATCCGCTGGGAGGCTCTTATTACGTCGAACACCTGACGACTGAAATGGAACGAGCGGCGGAACGCTATTTGAAGCAGATTAAAAGCATGGGAGGCGTCCTCAAGGGAATTGAAGAGAATTTTTTCCAGCGCGAAATCGCAAACGCGTCCTATCAATTTCAAAAGGAAGTGGAGGGGAAGAAACGCATTATTGTGGGTGTTAATCATTACACGACGGAAGAAGAATTGTGGAAGGTTCCGATTTTTAAAATCGATCCGAAGGGCGAACGCGAGCAAAAGCTGAGATTGAAACGGCTTAAAAAGAAACGAAGTTCGGCGCGTGTTTCGAGGGTGCTTGACCAACTGAAACGAAAAGCTGAGACCAAAGAGAATTTAATGCCCTATCTTTTGGAATCGGTTCAAGCCTATGCGACGCTTGGCGAAATTTGCGCTTCATTGAAGGAGGTGTTTGGTGAGTATCGGGAACCTGCGAGCAGCTTCTAAGATCAGGGTTCTCTTGGCTAAAGTCGGACTCGATGGCCATGACCGCGGTGTCAAAGTGATTGCCCGGGCGCTGCGCGACGCCGGAATGGAAGTCATTTATACCGGCCTTCGTCAAAGCGTCCGTTCCATCGTCTTGAGCGCCGTTCAGGAAGATGTCGATGTCGTTGCCGTCAGCATTCTTTCGGGCGCCCACATGACGCTTTTGCCGAGAATCCGGAAAGGTCTCAAGCGATATGGAAAAGGCGATGTTTTGTTGACGGCAGGAGGCATCATTCCCGCCACGGATCAAACTTCCCTCAAAAGACTTGGAATCGGAACATTATTCGGTCCCGGCGATTCCACTCAGGCAATTGTCCGTTACATTCGTAACATGACCGGCATGACCGGACGCCGTCCGGCGGGAGAGGTTACTTGAATAAACTCTGTCGTATTTTCCCTCATTTGCGACATTCGTTTTTTGTTCGCATTCTGGGAATGGTTTAGAGTTGTGCTTTATGCGACCGCCGGTTTTCACCGCCGAATCCTCGGGTTAATTCCTCCTCATATTATCTAATACCAAAGTTAATTGAAAGAGCGTCTTGAATATTTAATTGACATGTTGTATATTTATACTACAATTGTTGTATATTATGACAACAAGAATATATCTGCTTCATT
>MHFL01000037.1:0-3358 GCA_001804165.1 Omnitrophica bacterium RIFCSPLOWO2_01_FULL_45_10
CCCTTTATAGCAAGTTCGCCTAAAAATTTGCCTATGCTTTCATTGTCGGCCATAAATAACCCTGCGGTTATATCTTCATACATCAGCTCGCCCATTCTATGTTTCATCGCTTCGTATGACATGAGCTCGCTCAAGAGTACGAAGAAATGCGAAACCCTCATATCTTCGGGTATCCCGGTATTTGAATATGCATCTTTATTCGCGGCGATCAGATCCCCTAAAGCGCGGCCTCTTATCGCAAGTGTTGCGCGCCCGCTCGCCGGGGCGCGGATTTTCTTAAAAATATAAGCTCCGCGGCACGTTTTATTAAGATGGTAGCCGAACGCGGCGCCTTCTTTCTCTAAAATCCCGAGATCGGGATCTTTTATCTTCTCAAAGAACGATAGAACCGCCGGACGAGGAAGCAGCGTCGCGCTATCCAGGATCAGGTATCCTCCCGGATTCATAAACTTCGATATATTTTCTTCGAGCAAACCGTTGCTTTCCGCTGCCAAGCTATCGATATTGCTTTTATATATAAATTCTGAGCTTTTTATAATATAAAAATCCAATCCTCCGAATCTATCAATGTAACGCGTGTATCTTTCAGCGTTCTTACCGTCCGTATCGCCGACAAAAACGATCTGCCTCTCTATGCCCCCATATTCAAAATCTATTATAAACACATTTTCACTCTCTGCATCTTGCTGGATTCGTACATTTTCGGCGCCGATGACTTCAAGTTCCTTTTCTAAAAATGGCCATATGCCATTCATCTCTCTTAAATTCGGCCCACTGGCATAACTTGACCTGGCTTTTTGCTGTAAATATGCGCCCAGGATGAAAACGCTTTTATCCGGCGTGAGACCGGTTTTTGGTAAAAACGGAAGCTTATCGACAAAGATATAATATTTCGCGCCGGTCGCAAGCATCGCGGTAGAGATATCGGCTCCCGAACCCGCATAAAACGCGGTCTTATCTTTTTTTATGCCGTCTTCGGGATTAACGACTTGTAGCATGCGATTCAAATATTCTAAATTCGCTCTTCCTCCTACCAGTGATTCGTAACTAACCGGCGTGCGGGACGACGAAGTTTTCGGTACAGAATTGGAGGCGGCCGCCAACTCCTCTTTAGCCCGTCGCATTATTTCTTCCGCTGAGGTACGAGTTTCTTCGCTAATATCATCAATCTCCAGGACATTCTTTGCTTCGAAAATAGCGTCCTCAAATCTTCCTTCTTCGAGCGCCGTCTGGGCCGGTTCCAGCATATGCATGGCGCCGGGGCCGAAGAAGATATCCTCTAAACCGGAAGGTGCGGGCTTCTGCTGTTTGGGAGACTGCGGGAAGAATTGTTCCATAAACGATTTTTGAGGGCCGAAAAGCAGCTCGTGCCAATCGGGCGGCACGGTATTTTCCTTCCTCTTCCACGGTATTCTTTCCCATGTCACAACCATCCCGCCGGGAAGCAGCCGGCCTTCCAGCTTTTCCACATGGCTAAGACGCCATACTCTCGCGACGGATCCACCGCCATCAAGATTCAGCGCGTCCCTGGCTCCGAGGCCTTTCATTATATTCGCAAAATGATGCAGCATTATGGGCTTCTTCACCGTCACAAGTATTATCTTGCCAGACCAGGTTATGCCGATGCCGGTCCTTGGCTTAAGCCCTCTTACTCCGTTAACATCCGCGGATTTGAGGCTCTTATCCACTTCTATCGCGCCGTTTCCAAGAAGCCGGGGTCCTCCCATGACCGCAGTAACGATATTTTTACCGTGGAGTTTTCCGCTGAACTCAGAGATCACCCTCGCCGTGATGCCGTCTTCCAATAGAGCCGGAACATATTTCGCGGCCGAGTCCCGCGAATCTCTGCGTGATACGATGACTACCCATTCGTCTTCCGATATGATATCGGAATCGCCCTTCTGCACAACTTTTATGGAGCCGTCCTTCTTTATCCTTATCCTGAGCGAGCCATCGTTAACGGCCGGGACTTTCCTGAAATAATCATTATAGGCTACGATATGGTTTCTGTATCCGTTACGCCACGGCGCGTTGATTTCATTTATCATCACCTTTCTGTCCTTACTGCCGCCGGTCAGTTCCAGATACGGAATGAAGCCCGGCTTTCCTATAAAAAATTCGCGTTTGCTCGTATCCGGATCTTTCGCTTCGGCAAATGCAACCCTATCAAAACCATCATATTTATATATCTTAGGTTCGCCGTCAGCGCCTTTGCCTATAAGCAAGCCTAAAGGATGATATTTCCACGGGAATCTCATTATAAAGAAACTCGCGTTTATTCCCGCAACGGCTTCACTCGTATCAGTATCCGCATGTTTCAGTATGGAACTCAAGCTTTCACCCTTTCCGATTCTGCCGGTGGTTACAACATCAAGCCCGAGCTCACTGACACGCGGGTCGATCTGAATAACTCTTGCCAGACCCTTCGCATAGGATGCCGTTCCTTTCGGCTTAGGCTGTCCGGCTAATGCCGCCGCGGCATCCGCGGCTTTGCTTGCCGCACCGAAGATAGGTAAACTTACGGCGATGGCCGCTGCCGCGCCCCGCAGAAATTCCATTCGCGTTAAACCCCGGTTAGAAATTGTTTTCGATTTCTTCGGGTCAATAGGCCGCTGCGAGTATGAGCCGCCTTTTCTGCCCACATCGGGAGTATCGGACAGATCATTATCAAATTCCTCCGTCCCGCTTGCGCTTTGCCGACCCTCTGTCGCTGACTCCGGGGCCATCCTACTTGGGGACACCCTGTCAGCCTGATGCCGTAGGGTGGCACTTTCTGGGATGGCCCCATTAGCTGACCCTTTTGCTCTTATATGGCTTAAGGCCTTGCCTCTCACTTCGTTAGCCGGTTGTTCAAATAGCACGAGCGACTCTTCGTCGGTCAATCCATTAAAGAATGTCGATAACGCATCTGTTGGGCTGCCGTTAAATCTTTGACCAACCATACCCGTAAGTCTATTCCCGTATAAGGTCGTCTTCTTGTTGAATAAACCTTTAGATCTGGAGAGCCATCGCATTAATCCGCCAGACCCTTCTTGTTGATATATCAAAGAGAGCAATTCCCCCGTTGCTTGACGGGCATGACGCGCCCCTTCTTCACCCTGCCAATAACCTTGAGGAACCGAGGAAAAATGATAAGGCCGGACTCCTTTAAATTCTTCCCTGATCTTTGGATCGGGATGACTCTTGAATAAATCGATCATCGCCGCGGAAGCCGAATCTCCGTAAACCATAGATAACATTCTTGCCAGCCCGTAGTCATGAAACGGCTCCTTCGTGATTTCTTTGATGAGACGCCTATAAAGTCCGATAATATCTTCGCCTTTTCTTATTAAAATATTTTCGCAAAGATAACGGATAA
>MHFL01000037.1:3367-9064 GCA_001804165.1 Omnitrophica bacterium RIFCSPLOWO2_01_FULL_45_10
TACCTGCGATTTGCCTCGATAGTTATTCCTCCTCGACTTATAATTCCGTTGGGAAGCTTTCTGATCCGCCCGGCCAGGACTTCCTTATAGACCTCAACGACTTTTCGCTCACTGAACTCCCGCAACCTCTCATAAAGCAAATCAGGATTATCTTCGGTGTTCACAACAAAATAATCTTTGAAGCCTTCCCCGATTCTTATCTCTTTCAATGGTTCGCTGACGAGCCTTTCAAACAAATCTCTAAGCGTATCCGGCTCAAGTTCCTCAGCTAAAAACGACTTCGTGCCGTTTAAGAACGCGCTTGTCTGATCTATGGTCAAGCCTAATATTTCCACCTTGCCTGTGTTTCCAATGAGAGAATTTAATTTCAATGCGGTAGTAGCGGTATTTTTTTTACCCGACAATAAGGTTTTAAAACATGACGTGAGCAGATCCCCATACAAGACGACTAAAGTTCCGTCAACTGCTTCATAACACTCAAACCCAAGGGCTTCTGTCCTGTCTCTGGTCGAAATAAAATTATTCATTTCAAGTATCTGAAGAAACCGTTTCTGTTTGGCTATGGCTGCCTCCAACCCGATTGCTTCGTCATAAGGATCGAGAGTCTTTTTATCTTGTGCCGCGCCGCTAGCGCTGGACCTTTCGTCTTGTCTTTGCGTATCTTCATCGGATGGTAAAATTGACTCCGACCCTTTTTCTACTTTTTCCGCTCTGTCACCAAATGAAGTTTTTTCTCTAGATCGATGAAGTTTTTCAATTTCCTCCATCAACTCAGAAAAATAAGTATAGTATCTAGTTATACTCCCATCCGCGTGCCGTACGTTTACTATTCTTTCCTCTCTTTGGGCAATTACTTCTTTTGGTAATCTGTAATCTGTAGGATAGTCTACGAAATATAAAATGCTTTCAATTTTTGTAGATCTTTGTCTGTAATGGTAAGGAGTCAAATTATATGGCCCCATCCCCATTGTTCCTAGATCTGTTATTTCATGAGAATCAATAAAATCCATAATCTGCTGTTTGGTTTCGGCGGATTGAGGTCTATGTAGGACAAATATAATTCCGCTAAGCGGCCCAACTCCTTTTTCTTGGAGTTTGCTGTTAATAATCGGCATATTTTTATATCTATAATAAATAAGATCGTCAAATTTCTTCACTAATTTCATCTGTAAATTATCAGTAAAATAACTTTGGTATTTGGGTTTTTCTTTGAGCCAACTGTCAGTAGGTAAAATTGTAGTGGTCTCTGTGATATAGGCCTTGCCATCTTTCTCTACGATGCCATCAAATTCTGCATAGTCACTTATTCTAAAACTACCTTGGATTATCCGATAGCCTTGGCTATGTAGAAAAAGGAGGTGCCTTAATTCATTAGTAAGGCCCTTGGCTTCAATTCTTCCTGATAAGTCGTCGCCATCAAAATAGTGCCAGCCCAGAGGGTTTTCTTCGGCTCTAACCCCTTGATTAATTGCGCTAACGAAATATTCTATATCGACCTGTGGACATATCTCAACGACCTGCTTCAAGTTAACAAGCAATTCGTCGCTCGCCTTGGGATAAGATAGAAGGCCTATTATGTTATATAATGTATGAAAATCCCATGTGAATTCGGATAATTCTAAAAATTGTAAGGCAGAAATACATGCGTTAGGATTAAGTACATGGGTAAGTATTAATAGCAGCTGAATATCCTTTTTAAGCTCTTCTTTCTGGAATTCTGGATGTTTCTTTAAAATCCTCTTCCAGTTTTTCTGTATCTTCAGCCCAGCCATAACATTATCTAGACTCACCGATTGTTCTTTGACTAGGTTATTTATAGTGGTAACCACATCCCTTGCTAGAGTGGAATAGTCTTTTTCCACTTCCGGTGATTCTCTCAAGGGTTTTGATATTAAGTGAATGAGACGCTTTGCCGGCGAAGAAGAGGCGCCGCTTGCGCTCGCCCTTACAGGCACTGGCACCTGTTCAGGCACTGGCTCAGGGGTTCTTTTTGGCTCCTTAGGTTGGGGTTCGGACCGAGGTTCTCTATTCGGCTCTTTAGGTTGTCGCTCAGGCGCCCTCTCCGGCTGCCTCTGCGGCTCCTGGCGTTTTCGTCTTGTGAGAAGTATTCGAAGTTTATTGAGTATTCCATTTACGCTGGTCGAAACGGAGGTGGATTGGCGGTCCGCTGTGAATGATGCTTGCAGGGTGTCCCTGCGTAGGATGGCCCCGCTTTTAGCTTCGGCTGCCGCTTTGTACTTATCCGCAAAAACGCGCTTAAAACTTTCCTTCTTTGTTCTAAGTTGAATCTGGAGTTTGTCCGGATAGGCCCAGGCGACGTCGTAGGAGATGAACGATATGAGTAGAATTAGAGAAACTACTCTGATAAATAGATGGAATTTGCCAAGATTGTTGCGTGTGTGTGTGGAATTGTCTTTCAAATTTTACCCCGAGTTAAAGACATCCTACCTATAACTTTATTCTTTTAACAAGAAGAGAATAAAAAAAACATAGCCAAGCATTTTATTATTTTATTAGGCAATGTGATATATAATTATATTAGCATATGTGAGACAAATGTCAAGTTAATATTAGTAACTTTTTTATATTTTAACTCATAATAGCTGGAATACGCGGCAAATAAACTGAAGGATCAGGTTCGTGTATATGGCGGCTATGATGTCATCCAACATTATGCCTGTGGCTCCTGTAAGTTTATGGATACTCTGTGCCGGCGCCGGCTTCAATATATCGAAAATCCTGAATAAGAAGAATCCAAGTATAACCGAGAACATGCTGTAAGGAACAAAGTATAGACTTAAGAGCATGCCGCACACTTCGTCTATCACGATCATCCTGGCATCTTTTCTCTTGTAGACCCTTTCCGCCTCGCCGGTAAATATGAGGCCCAAGACGAAGAGGAATAAGATCAAAAAGCCGTATAGTATCTCGTTATTCTTCACCAAAAAATATAAGACGAGGCCCGCCAAACTGCCTATCGTCCCGGGCATTAACGGAGAATGGCCAAGATAGAAGAAACTCGATATAAGTTTAATGCGTCTTCGCATTTGAATAGAGCGCCTTATTTTTAGCCAGATATGATATGCCGCTTATCAAAGTAAACGCGACAGTTGTCAGCATCAACGCGAATATCACATTTTTATAAAGGCCTTCAGTCCCCTCATTCCAAAAATGGAGGGCCTTCATCCTCGTCTCGCGAAGAATCAGAAATATTAATATCGCCAATATCGAAAAGACCTGAGAGACCATCTTCTGTTTCCCTGTGTCATCAGCGGGAATCACCCTGCCCTTCGTGAGGGCCAAAACCCTTAACCCTGTTATAATAATTTCCCTTAATATTATAATGACCGCCATCCATGCCGGAATAAGTTTCATCTCGACGAAAGCCAGGAACGCCGCCAGGACCAATATCTTGTCGGCTATCGGATCCATTAGTTTACCGAAATCCGTAGACATATTTCTTTCTTTCGCTATGAAACCATCGAGAAAGTCCGTAAATGATGCCAAGAGAAATGTCAATAGAGCCAAAACTTTCGCGAGGATTCCGCTCGAGAAGAGAAAGAACATGAAGACAAAGGTGAGAAATATCCGCGACATGGTAAGGAGATTGGGTATATTCATAAATTTAACGCGTATGTCTTGAATGCCGGCCGACCAAATCGTATTCCATCGTATCCGTAATTTTAACCTTGTAAAACTCGCCTACCTTCAGATCCTTGCCTGTTACATGAACTGTCCCGTCCGCTTCCGGCGCGTCGTATTCAGTGCGGCCCAAATATTCATTTTCTTCCGTCTGGACCTTTTCATCTATAAGCACAAGCATGGTTTTATTTAGGAATGACTCGTTGACTTTGGAAGCGATACGCTGTTGTAATTTCATCAATTCATCGAATCTCTCTTTCTTTACCTTTTCCAGAACCTCAGGCTTGAATCCGGAGGCTTCGGTTCCATCTTCTTTAGAATATATAAAAGCTCCAAGCCGTTCGAATTTCGTCTCACTGACAAAATCCAGCAGTTCCTTAAAATCGTGATCTGTTTCACCGGGAAATCCGACTATTACTGATGTCCTAAGAGCCAGACCCGGAATATGTTTTCTCAATTTCTTGAGCAATTTAATTATATCATTTTTCGTAGTGTGTCTATTCATCTTCTTTAGGATTTTATCGCTTATATGCTGAATGGGGAGGTCTATATATTTACAAACTTTCTCTTCCGCATGAATCGCCGAGATGAGTTCATCTGTATAATGCGCCGGATGCGTGTATAGGAGCCTGACCCATCTCACACTAGATTTGATTTCGCATATTCTCTTTAAGAGCTCCTGAAGGATTGGTTTTCCGTATCTATCCATGCCGAATAGGGTCGTGTCCTGGCCTATGAGGTTTATCTCTCTTAACGCGCCCGGCGTGCTCAGTTTCTTTATCTCATTGATTATCGAGTCAATGGACCTGCTTCTAAAGAGCCCTCTTAGACGCGAGATTATACAGTAACTGCAATGATTGGAGCAGCCCTCAGAGACTTTCACATATGCGTAATGACGCGGCGTCAACAAATATCGCGGTGAGCGCTCATCATATAGATATCCTAAATCCGCGGACACCGCTGGGTTTTGGTTATTCAATCTCGCAAGGCCCGCTATGGAATCCTTTATCTTGGGAATATCGCTCGTCCCAAGGATGAGGTCCACCTCAGGCAGTTCTTTCAGCATCTTTTCCTTATATAACTGCGGAAGACATCCGCAGACGATGAGGCGCTTTATCTTGCCTTCTTTTTTCAGTTGAGCGGCCTGTAATATGATATCAACTGATTCATCGCGCGCCGATTGGATGAAGGCGCAGGTATTTACTATTCCAACATCGACTCCGGATTCTAATTCTTTGATATCAAATCCGCTCTCTTTCAAAGAGCCGAGAAGCACTTCTGAATCGACTAAGTTTCGCGCGCATCCGAGACTGATTATTCCCACTTTTAACGCTTCTATTTCACCCTCACCCCGCTCCTCGTGATCTCCACGTCCTTCGCGATGCCTCTTCCGAGAGGGCCCAACGACCTTCCGTCTAAGATAAGTTCTATCGCCTCGAGTTTAGCGATATAAAGGTTTATCCTGGATTCCGCTGTAATAGTTTCGACCATCCCTTTAGGCATAACCCTCGCGAAGAGTATGTCCCCGTCTCTTTTCGCTCTGACTAGGACGCTTTTTTTTGCTTTCAATACTAATTTTAACGGCGCCTTGCTTTGTGCCTTGGCAGTCGGCAAGGTCTTAATAGCGCGAAATGGAGGGGCGAACTTGGAAACTTTCGCCGCGGCCGGCTGAATGACGCGGATGCGGTTAGTTCTCGCGCGTTTGAGCTTAGAGCTTACTAACCCTATTAACGAGATGATTGCGGTAAGGATTACAAGGATGACTAAAAAACGGGCGATTTTAGGCAGGATCGACGCTTTTCTAAGTTCAACTTCTTTTAAGCCAAGTATTGATTCTTTACCGGCATCCTGAGGACGTGAGGCGGAATAGTCCTTTAAGAAAGCGTCAGCGTCCAGGCCCAAATGGCCGGCATATTTTTTCAGGAAACCTTTGACGTATGTGGGCGTGAGGAGCGAATCGCACCTTCCTTCTTCGAGCGCCATAAGAATAGATGAATAGATACGCGTCGCCTTCTGAACCTGTTCGATAGTCAGTAATTTCTTCTCGCGCGCCTC
>MHFL01000037.1:9085-14374 GCA_001804165.1 Omnitrophica bacterium RIFCSPLOWO2_01_FULL_45_10
GATCGATATAAGCGTTTCTCTATTCACACCTGAATCACTTGGCATTTTTTGTCTGATACGCCTCCAGACTCAACAACACATCTCTCGGCTTAGAGCCCTGATACGGCCCTACGACGCCTTCATCTTCCATCATATCTATTAATCGGGCGGCCCTCGTGTAGCCCAATCCGAGGCGCCTCTGCAGAATCGAAACGGACGCCTGACGTGTCTCAAGCACTAACTTAACCGCTTCCTCATAAACTTCGTCTTTTTCGAACTTTCGAAAAGCCGCCTTTTTTTCGGATTCCAATATCTCCTCAACGTAACTCGGGCCTCTCTGAGACTTTATGGAATTTGTTATCTTCTCTATCTCTTTATCTGAAATGAGACTGCACTGGGCCCTGATGGGCCGCGACGCTCCAGGCTCGATAAAGAGCATGTCGCCCCTTCCGAGGAGCTTATCGGCGCCGTTAATGTCGAGGACCGTGCGCGAGTCGACTTTAGACGCTACCTTAAATGAGATCCTCGCGGGAAAGTTCGCTTTGATTACGCCCGTTATGACATCTACGGATGGCCGCTGGGTCGCGATTATTATGTGTATCCCGACCGCCCTCGAAAGTTGAGCGAGCCGTGTTATCGCGCCTTCCACCTGGTCCTGCGACACCATCATGAGATCCGCTAATTCATCTATTATGACTATGATATAGGGCAGTTTCGCGTTTCCATCTTTGGCGATCCGCTCGTTGTAGAGATCTATATTTCTAACACCCGACTTCGCGAACATTTCATATCGCGACTCCATCTCAGCCACGACCCACTCTAAAGTTGTCGAAACCTTCTTCATATCGGTTACAACCGGAGATAATAGGTGCGGCAGATCGTTGAATACCGCCAACTCAACCCGTTTAGGATCTATCATTATGAACCTTACCTCATCCGGACTTGAGTTGAAGAGGAGGCTTGTCACTATCGCGTTCACGCAGACGGTCTTGCCTGATCCGGTCGCTCCGGCGATCAAAAGGTGCGGCATCGTCGAGAGGTCAGCGACTACCGGCGCGCCCGCAATATCCTTGCCGATGGCGAGTTTTAATTTAGAATCGAATTCTTTATACTCCTTCGAATCGAGGACTTCCTTTAAGTATACAAGGGCGCTCGAGGAGTTTGGAACCTCAACCCCTATCGTTCCCTTCCCGGGTATCGGCGCCACTATCCTCACGCTCTGCGCCTTCATCGCCAGGGCGATATTGTCGCTCAATGACGTTATTCGATGAACCTTAACGCCCGGAGCGGGCTCGAGTTCATACCTGGTTATTACCGGCCCCTTATTTATCTCCACCACCTTCGACTCGATATCGAAATCTCTTAATGTCTCCTCTAAAATGCGGGCGCTGGACTCGAAATTCTCTTTTATCTTGCGCTCTTCGATGGGAGGCGGAGATTCCAATAGGTCCAATCCGGGAAATTTCCATCCGTCACCTACGGGGGGTTCGGATGCGGAGATTTTGATCTTTTTTACAACTTCGATTTCCTTCTTAAGGGCAGGCGGCTTTTTAACCGGGCTCTCGCCTCCTTTCAGCGGCTCCTCTCGTCTTTCTCTTCTAATTGTGAGAACCGGCGTTCCCTCTTCCTTCAAAGTGCGGCCCTTCAGATTAGACACAAAACCCTTCCATCGCCTCAATATTCCTGATAGAAAGGGCAGGAGAAGAAATTCTGTGGCGAGCAGGACGGAAAGCAAAAACAGAACCAATATCACAATTAACGCGCCCCCTCGGCCTAAATATTTTATAAGGAAATCCGAGAAGGCAAGCCCCACTATGCCGCCCAGTCTGAAGCGGAACGCGCTGTCGCCTCTTCCGATGACCGAGGCAATGGAACTCGACGCCAATATGAGAAAGAACGTCCCGAATACCTTGAAGTGCAGTTTCTGCGGCGTGATGCCTGTGACGCGCGCCGCGGCCCATGATAATATGAGAAAAGGTATCGTATATGCGCTCAGGCCCATGACGAAGAAAAGAATCGCGCCGAGATACGCGCCGAATAAACCAGCAAGGTTCCTGATAGGTTCGTTTATCTTGGAGGTGAAAAGACCGAGATCAGAGAAGTCGAATGTGGCTAAACTTGTGAATACAAGTATGGCTACCGCGAAGAATATGACCGCCTGTATCTCATTCCACCGTGTCTTATCCATAATCGTTTTTAAATAAAAATAATTACCATTGAACCAATGGCAAGGCAATAAAGGCCAAATAGATAAAGTTTATTATTTTTCACTAAATTTAAAAGAATTTTAATCGCCACAAGGCCCACAATCGCGCTCGTTATTCCGCCCACTAAGTAGGTCAGCGATCCTCCGCAAAATAAATCTTTGCAGATCGAGCCCGACTTTATAAGATTTGCCCCCAATATCGCGGGCATGCCTAATAGAAAAGAGAACCTGACCGCGGCGGCAGGCTCGAGCCCCGCGAGTATGCCCGTCGCGATCGTAGAACCGCTTCTCGATATGCCGGGTATTATGGCGACCCCTTGCGCAATGCCTATTATAATTGAATTGAAGAGCCCTAATCTTTTTGTGCTATGAGCCTTCGCCGCATACCAACTCGTCAAAACCAGCCAGAGGCCGGTCAGGATCAGCATCAATCCGACCAATTTCGGCAAACCAAAAAACTTCTCAACTAAATCTTTGAAGAGCATGGCGATTATAAATGTCGGCAGAGACGCCGCTATTATAAAAGAAAGAGTTTGCCTATCTTTTTTAAATAACGCGAGTATGTCTTTATGAAAGAATACCAATATCGAAAGAAGCGAGCCAAAATGCAGGAATATGTCGAAATTTACCTGCGGCTCGGAAATCCCAAAAATCCTGTGCAGTATCACCAAATGCCCGGAACTCGATATCGGAAAAAATTCTGTTATGCCTTGAACGATCCCTGATAATAATGCCTGCGTAATAGTCATTTACCGGTATGCCCGAATCCGCCTGACGCGCGCGCGGTCCCGCTGAGAGATTCTTTCAAATCGATTTCCGCCCTCACAACCTCTTTTATTACCATCTGGGCCACCCGCTCCCCGCGCCTGATCTTAAAAGATTCCTTCCCGTGATTTATCAAAATTAGCGAGACGAGCCCCCTATAATCCGAATCTATCGTGCCCGGTGAATTTACGAGGCCTATGCCATGCTTGAGCGCAAGGCCTGATCTCGGCCTGATCTCGGCCTCATACCCTTCGGGAATATCCAAATAAATGCCAGTCGATATTAATCTTATATCGCCTGGCTCTAAAATTACCCCTTCCTCAACATCGGCGCATAAGTCCATACCGCTCGACCCGGAGGTAGCGTATTTGGGAACCGGTATGTCCTCACAGCCTTTCTTCTTCTTAAGGAGTATCCTTACCCGTTTCAATCCCTTTTGCCTGCTTCTTCGATAAATTTACGCGTCCCTGCTCGTCTATAGCGATAACCTTTACCGTCACCTCGTCGCCGACCTTTACCACGTCCTCGACGTTCTTCACAAACCGGTCCGCCAGTTCCGAAACGTGGATCAGCCCCTCTTTGCCGGGCAATATCTCGCAAAAAGCGCCGAAGTTCATGATGCGCTTGATTTTCCCTGAATATATCTTGCCAACCTCCGGCTCCTCTGTCATGCCCTTTATGATATTCACGGCCTTCTCGATGGCGGCGTCATCCTGCGAAGCGATCTGTACTGTGCCGTCGTCCTCTATATTTATGGTGACCCCCGTATCCTGTATTATCTTCTTTATATTCTTGCCTCCGGGACCGATCACCTCTCCTATCTTATCCTGGCTTATCTTGAAACTAACGATATGAGGCGCGTATTCCGATACGCTCCCTTTCGGTTTCGCGATTACTTGAACCATTTGGGCCAATATGGACAATCTCGCGGATTCTCCTACGTCGAGCACTTTTTTAATGAGCGCGCTCGATACCCCCTGTATCTTAATGTCCATCTGAAGTGCCGTGATTCCGTCTTTTGTGCCAGCGACCTTAAAGTCCATGTCGCCGTAGTGATCCTCCACCCCGCCGATGTCCGTTAAAATTATCTCCCCGCCTTTCTCTTTGACCAAACCTATCGCGACCCCGCTGACGGGCCGCTTTATCGGAACTCCGGCGTCCATCAAAGAGAGGGAACTCGCGCAGACGGTAGCCATGCTCGATGAGCCGTTGGATTCGAGTATATCCGAAACGACCCTGACGGTATAGGGAAACTCTTCTTTGGTCGGCATCACGGGTTTTAACGCCCTTTCGGCCAAAGCGCCGTGCCCAATCTCCCTTCTTCCCGGCCCTCTTATTGGCCTTACCTCGCCTACGGAGAATGGCGGGAAATTATAATGCAGCATAAAACTTTTCTGCGTCTCCCCTTCCAGCGCGTCTATCATCTGCTCATCGGCGCTCGTCCCGAGCGTGGTGACGGAAAGACTCTGGGTCTGACCGCGCGTGAAGAGTCCGGAGCCGTGGGTCCTCGGCAGGATCCCGACCTCGCAAGTAATCGGGCGTATCTCGTCGAATCGCCTTCCGTCAACGCGTCTTTTATTCTCTACTATGAACTTTCTAACCGCTTCGCGCTCCACTTCGATAAGGGCGTTTTTCACATCTTTTTCCGTATAGTTGGATCTTTCGGTAACAAATTCAGAGATCAGTTCTTTAGAGAGAAGATCCATGGCCCCTTCCCTTTGCTCCTTTGTTCCAAGTTTATTTATCTCATCCAATTTTTTGAGGGAGTGCCCTTTTACCTCTTTAACCAACCCTTCGTCCACTTTATATATAGGTATGGTCCTGTTAACCTTGCCTATCTTTTTACGCATCTCGTCCTGGATGTCTATCAGCGCCTGAAGGTTTCTGTGGCCGAAATTTATCGCCTCCAATATTATCTCTTCGCCCAATTCGTTAGCGCCGGCCTCCACCATAACGACTCCCGAACGCGTCCCGCAGACTACAATGTCGAGGTCGCTCGATTCCAACTCCTTGAACGTGGGATTTATTATGAATTTGCCGTCGGACCTCCCTACCCTCACTGCCGCTATGGGTCCCTCAAACGGTATGTCTGATATCATAAGCGCCGCGGACGCTCCGTTCAGGGCCAGAATATCCGAATCATTCTCTCCGTCGCTTGACAAAACTATCGCCACTATCTGCATCTCATTTATGAAACCCTTTGGAAAGAGGGGTCTTATGGGCCTGTCGACCAGGCGCGCGGTCAGAATCTCTTTTTCGGACGGCCTGCCTTCCCTTTTAAAAAAGCCCCCGGGAATCTTTCCTGCCGCGTACGTCTTCTCCTGATATTCTACGGTCAG
>MHFL01000038.1:0-3998 GCA_001804165.1 Omnitrophica bacterium RIFCSPLOWO2_01_FULL_45_10
ATATTTATGATATATCTTATGCGTCTTCCGGTCAAGCACCATGAGTCTACACTTCTCCCTCTGCCTGACCGGCTCCTGCGCAATCAACTCCTTAGGCAATGTATAATCAAAGTCCGATAATTTCATGGCCCATCTCATACTTTATCTATTGACGTAATCTCAGCGCCGGGATAGTAAAATTTTAGGATTTCCTCGGCCCGCTTGCCGCGGCGCGACATGCCGAATGCGCCCCACTGGCACATACCAACGCCGTGACCCCAGCCGAAACCCTCTACTACGAGATTTCCGCGCTTTACCGCGGCTTCGAACTTCGTGCTTCTTATATCATTTGGCCCTATAATCTGCCTGAAATCTTTCCCTGTCAAGAGAACTGACATCCCTGTATCGTCTTTTATCTGGAGTTTGTCCACTCTTCCGAATTTATTTCTCGACACTATTCGGCATGAAGATATTGAGCCTGTCTTGTATCCGTTGTCGCTCAAGTTTTTCTCTACCTTCCATAGCGGAATCTCTTTTACCCATTTATAGTGCGGCGAATGTACACAAAAATTACAACGAACGCCGTCAAGCGGCGGCAGGTCTATCTTCCACAGGTTAGACGCGTCCTCAGTATGGCCGCCGCATGTCGCGTGATAATATGCCGGCAGTAGTTCGCCATTATGGGCCAAGACCTTACCTTTCGTAAGATTCACGGCCCTCGTCGTGGACCATTTCTCGGACGTCCTGCCGCCGTACACTTGAGAATAGATGTCGCTCCTTAAATCGTATGGCTTATTTCTATTTTGGAGCGCTTGGTACAACGCGAACGTCCGCGCCGCTATGGCCTGCGCCTTTATAGATTCTATCGGCCAGCGATGCGACACCTCGTGATACAGTACGCCATAAAGATAATCGTCCAAACCGATGTGATTGATTACCATCAGTTTGGAATTCTCTTTTCTTATAATGTCAATATCTCCCCTGAACCGCCGATTATCCACGTATATATTGGAATCTCTGGCGACTTTTATCTTCACGCCGTCGGACTTGATCTCTTTCTTGCCGAACTGTAAACCGGCATCCTTGGTCGCCCTGACCTTGGCATTCATGTAAGGCCCTTCCATAATTATTTTATTCAAATTAATGTCGTACATTTTATATTTACCTTTCAACGCCAATTGAACCTCTTCTCTATCATCAGCAATGGCTATCCTCACAACGATCTTTTCGCCTTGGGCCGAAAGGCAGGTGAGAGGTTTAAATAGCGATATTAGGAGAAAGGGAAGAATCGGGAAAAATGACGTTTTCATCGCCGCCTGAAGAGAAATATAATTATTGATAGGATGATTGAGATGATTATTGATGTGGTTATTGGGAAGTAAAAGATGAGGGTTTTCTTCTGTATAAATATGTCGCCCGGGAGCCGTCCGAACCAGGATAGTTTTCCGCCGAGCATGAATATAATGCCGATCACAATTAAGACTATGCCGAATAGGATAAGCGTTTTCCCTAACGTAAACATGGGTTCTTATTTCTGTTTTTATTTTTTTTCTCTACCCGTTCCTTCTCTGAAAAGACGCATCCGCAGTAATTCTGGCAATAGATGCCCTCATGCTTAGCTTGGGCGTGAGCGGCGCGGAAACCGGGCCTGTAATCTTTATAATAAAATCTGATTCCTATTTTATTTGACACATCTACGCCGATATTTTTAATAATTTCCTGATCCTGATAAGGGCTGACCAAAAGCGTAGTTGTGAACGCTTCGAAGCCATTCTCTTTAGCGGTCTTTGCGGTCTTCTCGAGTCTCAACCACCAGCAGGCCGGACACCGGCTCTTCGCTTCCTCATTATAAACTATGTGCTGGAAATAATTCTCTATATCGTAATCAGCGCATAAGATGTTCAGGCCGATATCGTTAGAATATCTTTCGACTTCTGCCTTGCGCTTCAAATACTCTGAATAGGGATGAATGTTGGGATTATAAAAAAACCCGGCTACCTTTGAGCCTTCACGTCTTAATTCTTCAAGAGGAAATATTTCGCATGGGGCACAGCATATGTGTAGTAAAATGTTCATTCTGTTTAGTCTGTTTAGTCCGTTTAGTCCGTTAACAGGATTAACAGGCCAAACAGGCTAAACGCTTTTCGAACTAGAACATCTCTTTCTGAACTTCTTTATCCTTGCGGACAAATCCCATGTGCGCGTATGCCTTATCCGTCAATTCCCTACCGCGCGGTGTCCTCTTGAGTAAACCGAGCTTCAATAAAAACGGCTCAACTATATCAACTATTGTATCCGGCTCCTCATTTAGGGTCGAGGCAATAGATTCTATTCCGGCGGGGCCGCCCTTGAAAGACTCATAAAGGGTGCTTAATACTTTCCTGTCCACATTGTCGAGGCCGAGCGAGTCAATGCCATGGCTTTTCAATGACTCTTTGACCGCTTCCATACTTATCCTGCCGTCTTTCTTCACTTGAGCCCAATCTCTCACGCGGCGCAAAAGCCGATTAGCGACCCTCGGCGATCCCCGCGCGCACCTCGCAATCTCATCGGATGCGTCTCTGTCCATTTCTATCTTCAATATCTTCGCTGAACGCGTTATGACCTTGACGAGGTCCTCTACTTCGTAAAAATCCAAGTGGTGAAATATACCGAATCTCGACCGAAGCGGCGCTGTTAGGAGCCCGGCGCGCGTTGTGGCGCCTATTAGAGTAAAGCGTTTAAGGTTAAATTTGTATGTCTTCGCGTAGGGGCCCTTATCCATTATGACATCTATCTCGAAATTCTCCATAGCCGGATACATATACTCTTCAACGGTGCTTGAGAGCCGATGGATCTCATCAATAAACAGTATGTCGCCCTCTCCCAAATTGGTCAGAATTCCCACGAGGTCGCCCGCCCGCGCAATCGAAGGCCCGCTCGTCGTTGTGATCCTGGATCTCATTTCATGCGCTATTATATGCGCAAGAGACGTCTTCCCGAGGCCCGGCGGCCCGGACAATAGGACATGCTCTAAAGGCTCACGGCGTTTTTTTGCCGCCTCCAAAGAGATCTTAAGATTTTCGACGACATTCTTCTGGCCGACGAACTCCTTTAACCTCAAGGGCCTCAAGGAGATATTCAGAATTATATCTTCTTCCGTCTCCTGGCCTGCTATCAGTTTCTCTCGACCAAGTGCAACCCCTGGGGTTGTACTTGGTTCGTCGATCTTCTTCTTATTCATTTAACTCAATCCCTGCCTTTTACTTGGCCCTTGACCCTTTATATACCTCATTCAATACCTCTTCACATGTCGCTAAATTCGGATTGCGGCCGACTGCTCTTTCAACCATATCGCGCGCCTCGGCCTTTTTATACTGCAATTGAAGAAGGACATTGAGCGCTTCTTCTTTGATGTCTTCCTTTAGCCCCTCGTGATCCTCAGAGAATCTGTCCTGTATGAGGCAAAATTTTCCGACCTTGCCCTGCAGTTTCGCTATTATCTCGCGCGCCTTCTGCTCACCTATTCCCGGGAGTGTCTTCAATAAAGCCATATCGCCTTTATCAATGGCATCAGCGATTACAGAAAATGAGATGCTCAATGCCCTGCATGCCGCCTTAGGCCCCACACCGGAGACGGTTATGAACCTCTCAAAAAATTCCTTCTCTATCTCATTCAAAAATCCAACCAAAACGGGAATCGCCTTTGACTGGTCCATTTGGTAATAATGATATGTGATGAGCGAGATTGTCCCATCTTCGGATTTTGCCTTCTCGATGCCTTTCATTACAGCAGGCGGTATCATCACTTCGTAGGACATGCCGTTCACATCCACAATGACGCTCAATTCTTTCTTCTTCTTTATCCTGCCGGAAATTTGCGAAATCATCGTAAACCTCGCTGCACGCTGCACCCTGCGCGTTTCTCAATGAAACAGTAACTCATCGCCATCGCGAGCGCATCGCTAACGTCCGCCGGCTCAGGCGCTTTTTTAAGGTGCAGCATGTCCTGGACCATCCGCTGAACCTGAGATTTGGAA
>MHFL01000038.1:4035-9545 GCA_001804165.1 Omnitrophica bacterium RIFCSPLOWO2_01_FULL_45_10
CGCAAACAAGACACGCCATCGCTCTGGCATGGCCCATGAGTATCGCGGTGGTGGGATGTTTATAGTGTGAGTATATCTTCTCCAAGACAAGAACGTTGGGCTTGTGCTCCATAATGATGCCGGAGATTTCATCAAAGATCTTCCTGACTCGATCTTGAATCGGCGTATTGGTTTGGGTCCTGATTATGCCTGCCTCAACCAATGTAAATGTTCTATCTTCAATGACGCCGTAACCCGTAATCCCTAGCCCCGGGTCAATCCCAAGTATTCGCATTATTCCTTTAACATTTCGTCCGGAATATCAAAATTGGCATAGACATGCTGAACGTCTTCGTGCTCTTCGAGAGCGTCCACTAGATCAAGGACCTTCTTTGCTTCTTCCTCTGCCACTTTTATTGTAGATTTTGGAAGGAGGGTTGTTTCCGCGGATTCCATCGTGATAGCGTTATCTTCAAGCGCTTTCTTAACTTTGTAGAAATCAACGGGCGATGTCGTTATGGCATAATTTTCATCTTCCGCGACAAGGTCCTCCGCTCCGGCCTCAAGGACGATCCCCATCAGTTTATCTTCGTCTATTATCTTTTTATTTACTACAATGTACCCCTTCTTTTCAAACATCCAACTGACTGAACCGGCGCCAGCCATGTTTCCGCCTTTTTTGGAAAATATCGTCCTTATCTCGCTAGTGGCCCTGTTTTTATTATCCGTTAATCCTTCGACATAAAAGGCGACACCGCCGGGGCCGTATCCTTCGAGCGTTATATCCTCGTAACTTACACCCTCGAGTTCGCCGGTTCCTTTCTTTATCGCGCGCTCGATGTTATCGGCCGGCATGCTCGCCTCTTTACCGCGCTCTATCGCGACCCGAAGCCGAGGATTAGTATCAGGATTTCCCCCGTTCCTCGCCGCGACGGTTATCTCCTTAATGAGTTTCGTAAATACCTGGCCACGCTTGGCGTCTGTCGCCGCTTTCTTATGCTTTATTGTTGCCCATTTCGAATGTCCGCTCATGATTCCTCCGCTTCTTCTTTTTTCGCGGCGCTAGCCCTGTCTATAATCGCTTGGGCCTGGTTGGACGGCACTACCTCATAATGTGAGAATGTCATAGTATACGCGCCCCTGCCGCCTGTTATTGACTTGAGTTCATTGACATATTTGTACATCTCCTCAAGGGGCACCTTTGCCTTTATGACCTGACTGCCGTCCTGCGGCTCCATCCCCATTATCCTTCCGCGCCGCGAGTTCAAACTTCCTGTAATATCACCCATGAATTCATCCGGCACTACGATGTCGACGTCCATTATCGGCTCCAGCAAAACAGGTTTGGCCTTCCGCATCGATTCCTTGAATGCCTGGCGCGCCGCTGTCTGAAACGCTATGTCCTTGGAATCGACAGGATGAGTTTTTCCGTCGTAGACTACGGATCTCACATCAACCACGGGAAACCCGGCCAAGACGCCTGATTGCAGGGCTGTCTTGACTCCTTTTTCGCAACTTACAATGAAAGGCCTCGGTATGGCTCCGCCTACCACTTCGTCCACAAATTCAAAACCTCCGCCGCGGTCCAGCGGCTCTATCCGCATCCAGACTTCCGCGAACTGACCGGCGCCTCCTGTCTGCTTCTTGTGCCTGTACTGACTATCGCCTTTAGACGTGATGGTTTCTTTATAAGCGACCTTTGGCGTTCCGATATCAACTTGCACGCCATAGCGCGTCTTCATCCTGTTAATCATCATATTGATGTGCATGTCGCCCATGCCGGAGGCGATTAGTTCCTTCGTCTGCTCCTCTCTTGTAACCTTGAAGGTCGGGTCCTCGGCAGTCAACTTGTGAAGCGCGTTCGATATCTTGTCCTCATCCGAGCGCGTCTTCGGTTTCAACGAAAATGATATCGCCGGTTCCGGGAATTTAATATCCTCGAATTTTAAAGAATTCTTCTCATCCCCCAATGAATCGCCCGTTTCGGTATCCTTCAATTTAGAAACACACGCGATGTCGCCTGCCTGAATCGAGTCTTGAGGAAGCTGCGTCTTCCCCAAAAGAGAAAAGATCTGGCCGATCTTTTCTCTCGCGCCCTTCGTGACATTGTAGAATCCTGTATTCGACTGGAGTTTCCCGGAAAATACCTTGAAGATAGATATCTGGCCGATATAAGGATCGGCTAGCGTCTTGAATACCAATGCCGATAATGGGCCGTTCGGATCACAAGACAACTCTATCTTATCCGACGAATCCTGTTTCAACGCCGTCTCTTTTGGCCTGTCTAAAGAAGAGGGCAGATAAGTCCTTATAATCTCTAACAGTTCCTCAATTCCTTTATTTAACACGCTGGAGCCGCACAGAATAGGATAAATTTTAGAATCGGTTACCGCTTTTTTGAACGCCGCCTTCAGTTCCTCTACGGATAGTTCGCCTTTCTCAAGATATTTTTCCAATAAATTATCATCCGTCTCAGCGACAAGTTCAGAGAAGGAATCGATAGCCGCTTTGGCCTGCCCTTTTTCGCCGTCGGACAGGGCCTCGAGCCCCTTTCGCGTCAGGATATTCGCTACGCCTTTGAATGACGGGCCTTCGCCTATCGGGTAGGTCACAACGACGCATCCTTTTCCCGCCTTTTTCCTAATAGAGTCAACGCATTTCTTAAAGTCGGAATGCTCCTTGTCGACTTTGTTGACAAAGAATAGGCACGGGCCGCCTTTCTCCTTTGACATCTTGATCGCCCTCTCCGAGCCTATCTCCATTCCGCTCGTCGCGTTTATAACTATGAGGCTTGCGTCCGCCGCCCTTAATCCGCCAACGATTTCTCCAACAAAATCCATATACCCCGGCGTATCTATCATGTTTATCTTTTTGGAATCTGAAACAAAACTGATGATGGAAGAACTTATCGAGCACTTTCTCTCTTTTTCATCCTCGTTGTAGTCTGAAACGCTTGTCCCCTCGTCCACCGATCCCATTTTAGGTATCGCGCCGCCGGCGAAAAGAAGGGCCTCGACCAAAGAGGTTTTCCCGCACCCAGAATGGCCCAGCAAGATTACATTTCTAATGTCCTTCGCGTCGAAAACCGCCATCTTTTCTCCTACTATAATGTAATATTGATATTATATCCAGCGTGACGGAAAAGTCAACAAATTTAGGGCGGGCGTAAAATATTTTGTGCCAAAGGCGGCTTTACCAGCAGGCGCTCTTTCAACACGGCGTTTCGCCTTTGCATGAGGGTTGTTATATATCAGGAATAGAAATCCCGGGAGGGATTAAACTTACGCACCTAAAATTTCTTTAACCTTCAGCATTAACTTTTCTATATCGACGGGCTTTATGAAATATTCCCTCACTCCGATCTTAGCGGCTTTCTTGGCGTAAGACGGGTCGGCATGAGCCGAAACTATCATTACAGGTATGTTTTTAGTGATGGGGTTTCGTTTTATAGATTCGATTGCCTGAAAGCCGTCTATTCCGGGCATCTTTATATCCATGAGGATGAGGTCGGGAACCTTCGACGCCAATTCTATTCCCGCCTCGATGGCGCTGGAAGTGGCAATGACTTCGAACCCTCTTATCTCAAGCGCGTCTTTTAAAAGAGAGAGGAAGTTTTCTTCGTCATCGACGACCAAAATCTTTTTTGCCATCCGTTCACCTATGCGATTTGTCTATATGATAATATGCGGGCCAAAGTTATGCAAGCAAATTATTACGAATTCTTCCCCTTACCCGGAGCCTTTATCTCTATCACATCATAGAGCCGCTTGGTGAAGTTATCGAGGACGACTTTCATATTATCTTCCATTGCCTTCTTATTCGGGTCTAAGTACTCCCCTCTTAACCTTGATTCTTCCCGCAATATAGATGCCGCCTCAGGCGTCTTATCCTTAGAGTTTTTCATCTTCGATATGATCCTGTCTATCTCTATCGGAGGCAGGTTTTCGAGTTCTTTCTCCAGCGTATTTTTGGATATGACGTTGTTCAACTGCAGGGCGTTCATATTCTCGACAAGCGCCTTCTTCATTTCATCGTAATACGGCTTGATCGCGTTCTGGTAATCGGATAATACCTTACCCTTTACAGTGCCGAGTTCCGAGAAGATGCCCTTTATGCTGGATATATCGTCGGCATTGAGCAGGTCGGGGATGGCCTGAGCCACTAGGATTGTGGCCACGGCCTGAATGAGGCCTTCCGAGGCCTTCTCCACCGCGCCCTTACCTTCTCCTTCCATCTTTCCCACTTCCTCCAAAAGGGACGCTACCACATCCAATACCGCCTTCTGTTCCTCTGTGGGGTTAGAGAGGATGCTTGCTAAGGTTATAGCCCATCCCATCCCCTGTTTAGCGGCGTCGGATCCCTCGGATGTGATTAAGTCATCCGCAGGTATTGAGAGAGCGCCTTCTTTTAATGATTCGGCCACTATGCGTGCGATTACGGTCGGGTCCAATTGTCCTGTGTCTTTGGATATCAAGCTATCTTTGGACTTCATAACTTGCATGAAGATTGAGGCGATCGTACCCTTGTCGGATTCCGTTCCGGTTCTAAGGTGCGATAGAAAGGTAGTGAAAAAAGAGTACCTTTCGTCTTTGGTGGAGTAAAATTGGCTTAGGCCTAATTTAACTTCTTTTACAGTGTCCTTTACAACTGTTGACGTAGCACTGGTTACAGCAGTGTTAGGTTTCGTAGCGGTATTTTGAAAATATGTAGAAATGAAGTTATTTGTCTTAGTTCCGGAAAAATAATCCTGTGTAGACGTGAGGTTATAGATGCTCGCGCCTGACAATATATACATCCCGTACATGTTATTATAATTATTTCCCCTGCTTTCAATTTTTGAACCAATGCCAGAAATGGCTATACCAGCCATTTTGAGATTGTTAAAGATGTTATTTTCAACCCTTACATCTGCGCCTGTCAGCTGTATCGCATAAAAATTTGTTGTCCTGTTAAACGTATTATTTCTTATGATTACCGAATTAGATTTATATACACTATAACTATAACCACTGATATATACGCAATAATTTGTCCTTGTGGGGTTAATTGTGAAACCATCTACTACAATCGGCGACGAAAACGAGGGAAGATCAGGATCATTATTCAACATAGTTGACGATGTAATATAAATGCTGCCGTTAATGATAGTAGGAGTTTTAATGATATCTCTTGTGCCGTCTTCGCTATATCCGCCATAAAGGCTGATGGACGAACTAATTGTAAAGTTTTCAGCATATGCCCCAGCGCTCACTATTACCCTATCCCCTGCCCTCGCGAGAGCAAGCGCTTGACCGATGGTGCTCTTTCCAACTTTATCGAATCCTGCATATACATTCGTTATACCGTCAATGACTTCAGAGATTAGACGGCCGTTTTCATATACCTTGGCTGTGCCAGAGCCTATATTTATATTAGCCCCTGTTGAATCCATTGTAATTGCGCTAGCGGATGATTCAATGGTCTCGGAAGCAGTCTCTCCTGGGCTCGTCTTCTTCTTTAATTCCGGCGTGACCTTATCCGTGGACTGATCT
>MHFL01000039.1 GCA_001804165.1 Omnitrophica bacterium RIFCSPLOWO2_01_FULL_45_10
CCTTAATTTCTTGAACGGGTAATAAACGATCCAAAGGGAAAAAGTCATCATGAGACAATTGGTTTATGCCGGGCCCCGCTAAAATCATAAGATTAAAAAGGTAATTGTCAAAAAACATGAAGCGGGTATATGTAGAGCCGAAAACGTCTCTAGCTGTCTGGAGGAGTTTAACGGCCAACCATTCTTGCGGAACAGAAAAAAGGAGAACCATCACCCCATTCGGGGCAAGCAACTGGCGCGCCTCTTCAAGCGCTTCGTGAGTATACATATAATTATCGAGCCGAACTGAGGAGGCCACGGCAAGGGTGGCATGGGAATCCAAGGTTCCGTAAACAACCATGTCATATTTGTCTTTAGCGTTGTGAAAGAATGAACGAGCATCATCGATAAAAACGCGCACCTTGCCGTCAGGCGTATAGGGCTTTAGCGGATGTCCCAACTTTAATATGACGGGGTCTATCTCAACAGCATCTATATGTTCGGCGCCTGCTGATCTTGCGATATATACGTCATTGCCGGTGCCTGCGCCTACAATCAAAACTTTTTTTGGTTTAAACCATTTGTACGGCGCTATATATTTATCATAAAGATGGGGTTCATTTTCAAAATTGACCGCTTTCTGATGAAAAAGCTGGTTCACATATACGGCGATGCCGCCGTCATCGCGTTTATCCGTTGTGATGGCGTAATACGGAGACCATATGATATCTTTTTCGGATAATCCTATAGCGGCTATGGTAACCAAAACTAAAAGTGCGTTGGGAAAAAAGAAGCGCTCTCTATAATTTACGAGAACTGTTACAAGGCCTCCTGCAAGAAACCATACATAAGCCGGCGTTTGAAAAAAGGAAAATAATCCGAAAACCGCAACGCCCAACAGGCTTCCCAAGATGTTCAGCGAATAAGCGAATAGAGGCTCAAAACCTTTCATAATTTTCCCTATCTTCTGCCCGATCGGGATGAAGACAGATAGAGTCAATATATAGATTAAGGTCACGAGTTGCACAATGGAGATCTTCGCAAACGGCATAGTTTTCAGTCTATTGCCGCTATAGTAACTCCATATCCATGTCTTTTTATCAACCAAAAAATCAACTTGGACCAACTGCAGGAATAACACCAGCATTACGATGCCGAATAATATGGCCGGAAAGAAATTGAAGAGGTCTCGTTTATAAGACGCGATTAGCAATCCCAGGCCCAATCCCAAAAAAGACGCTATCAAAACGATATTTGAGAAGAATGCTATTGAAAAGACATGGGCAGGAATCCACCTTATAAAACTGAGTTCGACAAAAAGTGCTAAAAAACTTACCAAAACAAGTTTAACTTTTTCGGAATTCATATCCCTTTCTTTCTTAAATAAATTTAACATAAACTATACCATTTATTATATAATAATGCAATATGCTGAAATTCCTTAGAAAAAAGAATATAGCGAAGATTATATTCTGGGGGCTGGTGATATTGATATTGCCGGCGTTCGTCCTTTGGGGCGTGGGAAGCGTTGGACGCTCAAAGCTTAAGGGCCCTTCTTACGTCGGCCTCATCGACAATAGGAAGATTTCATTCGATGAGTTGGCCAAAAATATGGTAAGCATAAGGTGCCAGGTCATTTTGAATTATGGCGCTCAACCGAAGGTCTTGGACATCTTCTTAAAGAATAAGGGATTCTTGGCAAAGTTGGCGTGGGATAGGTTGCTCATGCTCAACGAGGCAGGAAGGCATAAGATAGAGGCGAAGGATAAAGATGTAGTTGCTTTGATAAAGTCTCACCCCCTATTTTCCAGGAATGGCAAATTCGACGATAAGATCTATCAATATATCCTAAGATATAATATCGGGATAGACCCTAGGGCCTTTGAAGAGATAATGAGGGAGAATTTGAATATCCAGAGAATGAATGACATTGTTACAAAAGACATAAAATCGACTGATGAAGAGGTCTTAAATGAGTATAAAAAAGAGAACGAAAAATTCAAACTCTCCTACGTCTTGATCGCGCCATTGGAAGAGTCCAAAGGCCTTCGTGAAAAAATTATGGGGCTTACGGAGAAGGACGGTTTGACATTTGAAAATGCCGCGTCAAAACTTAATCTAAAAATCCTGGAGACCCCTATCTTCTCAAGGACGGATTATCTCGAAGGCATCGGAGAAGCGGCTGACATTGTTGACGAGGCGGTGAGATTAAAGAAGGATGAGGTATCAAAAGTTGTAGAGACGAGGAAAGGGGGATTAATATTTAAAGTTTCGGAGGTCCAAGAGTTCGATAAGGAAAAATTCGAAAAAGAGAAGGACGAATTCGCGAAGAAGATTCTGGAGAGAAAGAAGACCGAATTTTTGGAGACTTGGTTACGACGACTTGAGAATAAGGCGAAGTTGAATATAGATTTGGGAGATTACGAGAAATACTACCGCTAGTGGAAAAGAAAGCGTTCACGCTGATTGAGTTATTGATAGTCGTTATCATCGTTGGCATTCTGGCCGCAATAGTCGTTCCGATGATGAGTAGCATCACGAAAAGGGCGATCGCGTCAGAGGCGATAGCGGCTCTTGGCGCTATCCTTAATGCTGAAAGGGCATATTATCTTGAATATAATAGTTACGCGACGTATGGACAACTTAATAGCGCAGGGTTACTCAGGATTAGAGGAGACAATGGTATTTATGGCAGTTCAGACCTCGATGGAACCTATTTCAGCCAAGAGTGCTATAAATTTAATGAGCCATACACCGATGGACAGCATGGATTCGCATTGCTGATTGAATTTCACATGTGGAGGAGTTATTGGCCGGCTGGCTGGACAAACCGTGCGCCAAAAGCTGATATAGTCTTAGACTGGGATGGAGATATCTGGATGGATGATAAGGGTAATATATACAGTAGTTTTGAGTGGCTAGGCTATCCGGATGCCCCTTGGAGGTAGTGATAAATTGTCTCTTAACAAAAAATCTCTCACGATGGTTGAAATGATGATAATCGTAATGATTATTGGCATACTCGCCTTTATCGCAATGCCGGCGGTCAAGGATTGGGTAAGAAAGGCGAAGAAGTTAGAGGCATACGCCGCGCTGAGAGCGATAAGGGACGCGGAGAGATTGTATTATCTCGCCAACAGGCAGTATGGATATATCGCTCCATTAGGAGCGGGATACTCGATGCGGGCAAGCCAATTTGCGAATCTTCGTCTAAATATTACTAATTTTGACGGCACATATTTCAGCAATCAGTGTTATTACGTAGTCGCCTCGTCCACTGTTTGCTGGATCTATTGCGCGCCGAGTATCTCAATGAATCCGCCTTCACCAAGGGCGAACGAGATAAAAAATTTTGGCTCTATTAGCATGAATGCTATAAATGGAGTTATTATGGAATGGAACGGCGGAGGATGGGAGACTTTCTGATTGCATATAGAATCGCCCCGTAATGGCAATAGGATATATTTAGATGCGATTGAATGAAAACGGCTTAACACTGGTTGAGGTTATGCTCGTCGTTATATTACTCGGAATTTTGGCCGTCATATCCATCCCATCGGTTTTGGATAATATAAAATCGGCGATAAAGACAGAGGCCGTCACCGCGATGGGCGTTATAAGGACTGCCGAAAAATCTTATTACGCTGAATATAGTAACTATGCCACTTTTTCGGGCGGCGCGGGATTGGATGCGCTTGGCTTAAATCCGAACGACTTTAACGGGCAGTACTACAGCGGTTCGTGTTATAGCGTATATGTAGCGAGGTTTACAGGAAGGCCGACTATTCAGGCTTCCCCGGCGGTGTCCCAAGCACCACAACGGCAAAAGGTAACGAGTTTTGGAGCCATGTATATGGACATTATAAACGGGAATATTTCCGGAGATTATCAGTAACCTTAAAGCGGCAAATCCTTAAAAACCATCTCAAACATTCCCCAGATATACGTACTTCAACTTGGCTTTTGCGATCCTTCCAGCGGTCTTGAGTATCTCGATAGGTGTGGCGGGAATCTTCATCTTGTAGCAGGGAAAATAGCGAGAGAAATGGAGGGGGACATCGGGCCCGACATTCTCGTAAATCCAATCGGCCAATTTTGTTATGGCCGTTTCTGAATCGTTCAGCGTGGGGATGAGCAGGTTTGTAAGTTCGATGTGGCAGGATTTACTGGATCTTTTTATTACGTCCAACACGGGCTGTAATCTTCCCTTGCAAATTTTTCTGTAAAATTCCTCGTCAATAGATTTCAAGTCTATGTTCATCGCGTTAATGTAAGGCAACATTTCCTCTAATGGTTCCATATTGACATAGCCATTTGTAACTAAAACATTTTCGAGGCCCGAGGCCTTTGCTAACCTTGCTGTCTCCAGAACGAATTCGAACCATATGAACGGCTCATTATAAGTATAGGCGATGCCGAAAGAGGAAAGGCCTTTTGCCTTCCTTACAATCTCTTCGCTAGCAATATCTGTCGTCGGGGTCTCGATATCCTGAGATATGTGCCAGTTCTGGCAGAAGTCGCAGTGGAAGTTACAACCTTTTGTTCCTAAAGATAGTATATATTCGCCGGGATGGTAATGGTAAAGGGGTTTCTTCTCTATGGGATCGAGTGATATTGAGGTGGTCTTGCCGTAAACTTCCGTGAAAAGGGTCCCTTCTTTATTTACCCTCACGCCGCAGGCGCCGCGTCTTCCTTCCCAGATTCTGCATTCTACCGGGCATAGGCGGCAGTGGACAACACTCGCGGCAAGTTTTTCATAGTGGCGGGCTTCTGTCATTTCAGAAATTTCTTCATCTCTTTTATGAACTGGCCCACGTCCCTGAACTGTCTGTATACTGAGGCGAACCGGACGTAAGCGATCTCATCCAGGCTATGAAGCCCTTTCATGACGAGTTCGCCTATCTCTTTCGATGAGACCTCTCTTGTATTGTGTTTCCCGAGATGTCTTTCTATATCATCGACCAACTTTTCGATCCGCTTTATGCTCACCGGCCTCTTCTCGCATGCGACAACGATGCCGTGCATCAATTTATCCCTAACAAATGGCTCGCGCCTTGAGTCTTTCTTCACCACCATAAGAGGAAGCCGCTCAACATACTCATATGTCGTGAAACGCCTCTTGCATTTGAGGCATTCGCGCCTGCGGCGAACGCTTGAGCCGTTCTTGGACATGCGCGAGTCTATTACGCCGTCTTTCCTATTGCCGCAATACGGGCATCGCATAAATCACTTCAGTTTTCTGATTTTTATTTTCGCCTGGCGCAGGAAATCCCGGGCCATCTGGTCCGGATATTCTCCCTTAAAAACAATCTCCGTTATGCCCGCGTTTATTATCATCTTGGCGCAGATTATGCAGGGCTGGTTGGTAAGATAAAGAACGCTGCCTTTTGTAGAAACTCCGTACAAGGCGGCCTGAAGGAGACAATTATGTTCGGCATGTAACCCGCGGCACAATTCGTGGCGTTCGCCGGATGGAATCTTCAGTTTTTCTCTTAGACACCCCGTGACTTCGCAGTGTGTTATACCTGACGGCGCGCCGTTATAGCCGGTTGCCAAGATTCGTTTATTATTCACTAACACCGCGCCCACTTGGCGTCTTAGGCACGTAGCCCTTTTAGAAACGAGATG
>MHFL01000040.1 GCA_001804165.1 Omnitrophica bacterium RIFCSPLOWO2_01_FULL_45_10
TCAGAAGAAGGAGTCCGAAAGAGAGCGAAGTATCATCCTTAAAAGTTCAGACACCGGACGATCTCTACGATTTTATAAGGATGCTGGATGCCGAGGGTTATCCGAAGGCCTTTATAAAGGTTGGGGGGCTGAAAGTGGAATTTCATGGGGTATCTAAAAAAGGTGATAAATTATCAGGAAGATTCGAGGTAAAAGATGAAGAATAACCAATCACCAAAATACAATGACCAAACAATAGAAGATTTCATAGATATAAAGATAAAGGCCCTGGCGCAATACAAGGATGAGATGAGAGGCTGGGTTTAAAAGATGGAACGAGTATTGATTACCGGGGCCAGCGGATTTATCGGACGATCGCTGGTAGGCGTTTTATCCAATACCAGCTGGGAAGTGCTGCCGTTTGTGAGAGGGGCGTCTGGTTTGGAGAATGAGATCGTTGTAGATCTCTGCAGCCAGGACCTCATCCAAAGAATAGATAAATTGCCAAGGATAGATGCCATTGTCCACCTCGGCGCGCTGATTGGCTGGGACGATGTATCCAAAGAAGCTATGTTAAAAACCAACGTTGACGCAACTGCCAGACTATCGTCTTGGGCAAAGGCGAAAGGCGCATACTTCCTGTTCGCATCTATGGCACTGGTTTATGGAGCCGCGAACACCTTTATAACGTCCGCAAGCAGATTGAATCCAGATACTGAATATGGCCGCAGCAAGCTGCTTGCCGAGGATGCGGTAAGAACCTCCGGCGTAAATTGTGCCATAATAAGGATGGCAGGCGTCTTTGGCAAGGATGGGCCGCGGCACCTCGGCATAAATAGGGCTATAGCTGATTCGCTGGCAGGCAGGCCGGTTGTTCAGTATGGCGACGGGAATATCAGGCGCAACTATATATATGTGGAGGATATGGCACAGACAATGAAATTTTTCATCGATAATAAAACCGTCGGAACACATTTGGCGGCAGGCGCGCACATAAATACCATCGCTGGTATGCTGCAGATAATCTGTGATGTGCTGCGGCCAGGCAGCATACCTGAACACCGCGAAGGCGAAAAGTCATATGACCAGATAGTAGAACGTTCTTGTGTCCTGCCCAAGGATCGCTCCTTTAAAGAGGCGATTATAGATATAAAATATAGAAGCGAGATGGCGCAGGCTTGCCCTCGCAGCAGGTGAATGATGAAGATAGGCATATTCTCCGATGTCCACGGCAATATCTACGCCTTTGAACGAGTTTGGGAGGCTCTCAAGGCAGAGGCATGCGATCTATACATCTTTCTCGGAGATATATGCGGATACTATTATCATCAGAATGAAGTTATAGAGATGTTAAAAAAGACAAAGGGTATGATAGCGGTTCTCGGAAATCATGACGATCTCTTTTTAAAGATGTCAGAGAGCGAGGGTATGCGTAAAAGTTATGCCGAACGATATGGCAGCTCATGCGCCCTTCTTATGAGCAGTATAAAAGAGGATAATCTATCTTTTTTAAAAGGACTGCCTCGAAGCCATGTCTTAGATGAGTACAATCTGTGCGCATTTCATGGCAGCCCATGGGACAGCCTCAACGGATATGTCTACCCTGCGGAGTCCTTAGATAGATTCGAGGGCCTTAAGTTTAGATTCGTTCTCCTGGGGCATACCCATCACTGCATGGATAGAAAGGCGGGTAATGTGCGTGTTATAAATCCGGGCTCATGCGGCCAGCCGCGTGATGAGTGGCACCCAAGCTACGCAACGCTCAACCCCGAAAGCGGAGATGTAAAGATACGGAGGGTTGAATATAACAGGGATTGGCTCATGAAGGAGGTCATGCGCCGCGACGAAGGCAGACGATATCTTATCGATGTATTGACACGCGAGAAGAAGGGGTTATATGCGTAGAACTAATCTGCTCATCACGGGTGTAGGCGGGGATATAGCCCAGGGTATTATAAAATGCCTCAGAGAGATGCGAAGGTCTTTCTATATAGTGGGTTCTGACATTGATTTTTATGCCTCGGGCAGGAATATGGTGGAGGAATTTATGCATGCGCCTCCGGCTTCCGAAAAGAATGAATACATCAGCTTCATAGATGATATCATAGCGAAATATGATATTAACTATATATATCCAACATCTGAAGTGGAAATCCTCTTTTTTCATAACCATAGAAGCCGCTTTAGTAAAAAGGATATAAAAATTTTTATCAATAAGCCTTTTATAGTGGACACTTTTTTTGATAAATATAAGACAGTGCAGTTTTTAAAAAGCGCTAAGATTCCTTACCCAGACACATTTTTGGTTAGCGAATATAACAACCAATTAAGCTATCCCATCATACTTAAATCAAGAAAGACTGTTGACAGCAAGGAGATAGTGAAAGTGAACAACAGCGACGAGTTCAATTTTTATAAATGTAGGATACCTGAAGCCATGGCGCAGGAGTATATGGGAAGCGAAGAGGAAGAATATACCGCATGCGTCTTTTCCGACGGCCGACAATCGCGCTCGATTGCGTTTAAAAGAAAATTGGGGTATTCCAGCCTTTCGAAAAAGGTTGAGTTGGTAATTGACGACCGTATCAATGCCTTAACCGAGAAAATCGCACATGACTGCAATCTTGCAGGGTCGTTAAATATTCAACTGCGAAAAACAGACAAAGGTTTTGTGCCATTTGAGATCAACCCCCGCTTTTCCAGCACAGTCTATTTTCGTAATCGATTCGGCTTTAGGGATGTAAAGTGGTGGATCGATTTATTTGAGGGCAGGCCTATCAAGTTTCAATTAAAATATAAAAAAGGGGTTGGCGTACGTCTTTTAAGCGAGGTCTTCTTTGAGCTGCGTTGAGGCATAAGGCTTGTTGATTGGATATGAAGATAAAAATAAAAGGTAAACATATCGGGAGAGATTGCCCTGTCTTTGTCATAGCGGAACTATCCGCGAACCATAACCAGGTTTTCAACACAGCCGTTCGGACCATAAAGGCCGCGAAAAACTCAGGCGCGGACGCGGTAAAGCTCCAGACCTACACTCCAGATACTATGACCATAGACGCGGATAACAAAGAATTTTTAGTAAACCATCCTGTGTGGGGCGGCCAAAGCCTATATCAGTTATATAAAAAGGCGTATACCCCCTGGAAGTGGTTCAAGAGATTAAAAAAAGTCGCGGATGACTTAGGCATTATATTATTCTCCACCGCTTTTGATAAAAGTTCGGTTGATTTTCTGGAAGAGCTGGATGTCCCTGTGCATAAGATCGCCTCTTTTGAGCTTGTAGACCTTCCGCTCATAGAATACGCGGCGAGGACCAGAAAACCATTGATACTCTCCACAGGGATGGCTGCCATAAAAGAGATAGAGGAGGCCCTCGCAGCGGCAAGGAGGGGTGGGGCAAAGGACATAATACTCCTAAAATGCGTGAGCTCTTATCCGGCAAATCCAAAAGAGATGAATCTTCGGACTATACCGGACATGGAAAGGCGCTTTCACTGTCCTGTGGGCCTTTCCGATCATACCCTGGGGGCAGGAACGGCCGTCGCCGCGGTATCTTTGGGAGCGGTTATGATAGAAAAACATTTTATATTATCGAGGACGATCAACGCGCCGGATGGTTTCTTCTCAATCGAGCCAGGGGAATTAAAGGGATTGGTCAAGGATATAAGAACTGCTGAAAATTCTCTTGGAAAGGTACGCTACGGATTGACAAGAGAGGAGAAAGAGAGTGTGGTATTCAGGCGCTCCCTATTCGTTGTAAAAGATATCAAAGACGGAGAATTCCTCACGGAGGATAATGTAAGGTCTATCAGGCCGGCGCGTGGTTTAAAGCCGAAGTATCTGAAGCGTGTTATAGGTAAAAAGGCAAGAAAGGATATCCCGAGAGGCACACCGTTAACCTGGGATGCCATCAAGAGGTGATTGACCCATGAAAAAGAAAGATACCAAGGTTATATTCTTAAAGGGGCAGAGATGCGCGCTCCGGCCTCTCGTCAAAGACGATATCACAAAAAGATATTTAAGCTGGCTTAACGATGAAGAGGTCAATCAATATATGGAGACCGGCACTTTTCCTACAACATTTGGCGAACTGCGGAATTTCTATAATAAGTTTTCCAAGTCTAAGACAGACATCATATTCGCTATTTTGGATAAGCGCAAAGGCCTGCATATCGGCAACATAAAACTCGGCGGCATCAACTGGATTCACAGGTTTGCTGATCTAGGTATCATGATAGGCGATAAGGGATATTGGGGGAGAGGATATGGTCAGGAGGCGTGCAGATTGATATTGGAATATGCCTTCGGCAGATTAAATTTGAATAAGGTGATACTCGGCGTCTACTCCACCCACGAGACGGCCATCAGTATGTATAAGAAAGCGGGTTTCAGGATAGAAGGCAGGATCAGAAGACAGATCAGCTTCAAGGGGCGATACATCGACAGGCTGATTATGGGAATAGGCAAAGATGAATTTGCAAGGACAGAAAGATGGACGAAAAGATAATAGTCTTTGAAGAGATATTGCCTTGGCATAGGATCGTGATCACATGGTATCGCCTTAGAGGATTTGGCATATTTTATTATAGGATAACCAATTCAGCCAGCCAGGCGGCCTGGTGCAGGAGACTGGTCTCGAAAGGGTCTATAGCCAAGATCGACTCCAGATATGACTTCCTCTCCATCGCCATAGGCCTATGCCCGGATCTGGCATATGAGAATATCAACGCGATATACTCGAGCGGCGTAGATAATGACGAAGTTGTAAAACGGTTTACCGGTTTATATGGCGATAGATTGATGCACAACGCGTTTAAAAAGACCCTCTTAGGCGAACTGCAGAGGTTCTACTATCTGAATTACATCATGCATATGGTTCATACCCTGTTCCCGGACAAGACGGCGCATCTTGTATACACATTGAACAGAGAACTGCACAGGACCTATGTAGTGGATATCGGCGCGTACCGCGGCTTCAGGGATCTTGCGCTAAAGAGCGGGGCATTCCTGTATTTAGATGACAGGGTGAGATTTCCGTTATGGTTCATATTCTTATCGCGGATAAAAGGACTGAATCGTCTGTTATCCGCGGCAGCTAATATATCGGGACTGCTTATCTGGTCGCTGCTTTCGCCGCTTCTTAATATGGCGATGAGACCAAAGACCTCGAAGAGGCATTATCGGTTCGGAATCATGATTATAAGCCCTGACAGGCAATTCGCGAATGAAGTTCAGAAAATAGACTTTCTGTTGGACGGAGCGGCTATAAACATCTCCAACTCTTTATTTATCTCATGGAGACCTTTGCATCGAAGGCACAAGGAGTATATGAGGCGCA
>MHFL01000041.1 GCA_001804165.1 Omnitrophica bacterium RIFCSPLOWO2_01_FULL_45_10
GTTATTTTCTATAGTGTGAATAATGACGCATTTCTAATCGGAGAATTGCCTTTTTCTTTTCACTATTTAGTGCAATTCTCCATACTTTTAAGTTTATACTGCTAAATGGCGGGGCTTTATGGTTACGGCTTCCTCATTTCTCCTCAAAATACCTATATATCACCTGCTGTTCCTTGGTCTCGGTTTCCTTATTCGCTTCCCGGGCCAGGATATACAATAAGTCACTCAGGCGATTTATATACTTCAATATCACCGGATTGATTTGCAAGATATCTTTGACACTAACTATCACCCGTTCAGAACGGCGGGTGATGGCGCGGCACAAATGCAAAAAAGCGCTGGAAGGTGTTCCACCCGGAAGAATAAATTTTGTCGGCAGGCCTAACTTTGCTTCTAACTCATCAATCATTGCTTCCAGCTCTAAGACGTGCTCTTCACGCATACGCGGCACGCTTTCCGGGGATAATTTGCTGCCCACCACGTCGGCGCCTACCTGAAAAAGATCATGCTGAATTTTATTCAAAATCTCCTTCAGGCGGGAATCTTCAATAAAACATAAAGCTACGCCTACGGTAGAGTTAAGCTCGTCCATGGCCCCGAGAAATTCTATCCGGGGATCGTTTTTATCGATTAGCCCGCAGCCAAAAAAAGTGGTTTTCCCCTGGTCCCCGATTTTAGTATAAATTTTCATCTTTCTTGCCTTTTCTTTTCACCCTATCCTATATCCTATCATTCATCTTCACTTATACTCTTATCCACTCTCACCTATGGAGATAACCTGATCCTCATAACTGCCATCGCGATAGATAGTAATACCTTTACATTTTGCTTTCCAGGCCAGAAAATAGGCTTCTTCCACGTCACGGATAGAGGCAGTGCGGGGGAAGTTAATAGTTTTGGAGATGGAATTATCTACATATTTCTGCAAGGTAGCCTGCATCCTGATATGCCATTCAGGATTGATATCCTGGGCGGTGACAAATAAGTCTCTCACATCCTTAGGGATTTCTTTCAACTCCTGAATCGTGCCCATTTTGGCTACTTTCCGCATCAATTCCGGGGAATAAAATCCGCGCTCCCGGGCTACGGATTCAAATATCGGATTTAGGTAAATTATTTCGTTGCTTCCCAGGACAGTTTTGACGTATGATAATCCAAACAGGGGCTCACAGCCGCTGGAAGTGCCAGCGAGGATGCTGATAGTTCCCGTAGGAGAGATAGAGTTACAGGTCATATTGCGCATCTTCCTTCCGGCTTTGTGATGCTCCGATTCCTCCCAGGCCGGACATACTCCCCGCTGCTCCGCCAACTCCATAGAACGGGCATAGGAATGTTCTTTGACAAAAGACATTATTTTTCCCGCCATTTCCAAAGCCGGATCGGAATCATATTTAAGGGTCAGAGCAAATAAAGTGTCTGCTAATCCCATGATACCCAGGCCAAATTTACGCGTGCGCTGGGTAGCTTTTTTAATGGCTTCAGAAGGATGTTCATTTTGATCAATAAGATTGTCCAGAAAGTGGACGGCGAGACGGATAGTATTTTTCAAGCCTTCCCAATCCAAATCCTTCCCCTCTTTTCCTTCATTTTCCTGAATAAATTTTGAGAGGTTGATGGAACCAAGCGGGCAGCCTTCGTTAGGCAGCAGCGGCGCTTCCCCGCACTGGTTGGTGGTTTCAATTTCTCCCAGATGTTTTGCGGGATGCTTGCGGTTTATCTCATCAATAAAAATCAATCCCGGATCGCCTGTTTTCCAGGCATTTTGAGTGATGACGGCAAAAACATCTTTGCCCCGTAACTTGCCGGAATATTTCTCCAAACGGGGATTCCAGATGTAATACTCGCGATCTTCTTCCACGGCGCGCATGAAGGTATCGGTTACCGCAACAGAAATGTTAAAATTTTTAAGCCGTTTCTTTTCCCGTTTTGATTCAATGAAGCGAATGATATCGGGATGATCTACCCGCAATACCGCCATATTTGCACCAGGACGCACACCACCCTGTTTGACAATATTCAAAGCTGCATCGTACACTCCCAGAAAGGCCACCGGACCGGCAGCCACTCCTTGATTTTCTCCAACGGAATCGCCTTTCGGGCGCAGGCGTGAGAATGAAAATCCAGTACCCGAACCGCGTTGGTGGATGACCGCAGCATCGCGCAAGGTGCCAAAGATGCCCTCCATCGTATCTTCAATAGGCAGCACAAAACAAGAACTGAGCTGTTGGGATTTAGTTCCGGCATTCATCAGCGTGGGAGAGTTCGGCAGAAAACGCAGGCTGGCAATCAAGTCATAGAATGTTTGAGCAGTTTCTTTTATCTCAGTTTTACTTGCTCCATACAAACCATCAGCTTGAGCTACATTCTCAGCCACGCGCAGTAACATTTGCTGCGGTGTCTCCAGCAGATTTCCCTGACTGTCTTTGATAAGGTAGCGCCGTTCCAGAATTGCCAGCGCATCGTTGGAAAAGATAACCTGTTCTTCGGCCTGTTTCTCACCGAGGATTAAAGCGCGTCTCTCACGCTCTTCACTTTTCTTATAACGATACAAAATATATGCCTTAGCTGTCTTGGCATGGCCTTCTTCAATGAGAGTTTTTTCTACCAGATCCTGCACTTCTTCTACGGTAGGAGTTCTAGAATTGAGCTGAGCAATTACTTTCTCTGCCAATTGCACGGCCAAAGTGCGGTCTGTACCACCAACAGAGGCCGCGGCTTTAAAGATGGCATCAACCAATTTATTAAAATCAAAGGGCATTACCCGGCCATTCCGTTTAATAATAGACTTCATGAAAGTGTGAAAGAGGGGGTAGTTTTTAATAGTTTGTGGTGTTGTAGTGGAAGGAAATAGAAATCGAATTTTTTTGTTGCTAGAATTTTACACTCCTTGCGGCGCGTCCCCTTCGGGGACTACTACCTGACGTGCCCCACGCAAGCCGCCGCGATCGCCGACGTCGTAATGGATAGCAGAGGAAAAGGCATAGCTGAAGAAGTCGCAACGCCAAGCGGCCCGCCTAATGAATTTTTCTCCTGCTTTCGCAGCAACATAGTCAGGAGCTAAAACATATAATCGTGTTTCGCTGAAGGTAGGGGTAGAACATTTTCTTTGCAACATGGTGAGAAATTTTTCGGTATAACCAACTCTTTGTATAACTGCTTTCTCCACTTTACTTGGCCGTTTATATTTATCATCATTCTTCACAAAGCCATCTGTGGTTCGAATTGCTAAAAAGCGATAAATTTTATCATTCCCACTGAGCCGCAAATCGCGCAGCTTTACCTGAAGTGTATCCGCTGCTTCTAAGACTGCCTGAGCTTCCTCCGGATCAGGACGGAAGTTTTCGGTCCTGATTAATTGGTCATAAGAACTATTCTCTTTATCAAACAGGTGATTCAACACCAGATTATTAGGATGTTCTTTCGTATGTCGGGCAAATGCCAAAACCGGCTCGCCGCCTCTCGCTGTATACAGCGGAAAGGTAGAAACATAACATCCTTGGCTTAGTAATCTCGGATCCACAATCTGGTCTCTGGATAATTCATCAAAGTCCTGAAAGGTTCCCGGTTCAAGCTGAGCGCAGGCGCGCAAGTTACCAGTAACAGTTTCAATGGTCATTCTGGAGTCTAAAACGAGTGGCGCTATATAAAGATTGTGCTGATTACTACTATAAAGTAAAGTGAAAAGTTTATATTAAATTGTCTTATCCATAATACAAAAAGCAGTAAATCTGTTCAGTAGAAAAAATGGATTATAAACAAGTTATAGTTCAATGGAAAGAATTTTCCCTTCCCCTCGTATTACCCAGGCAGGCCGGGGTAAATCTCAATTTAGACTTGGTGACCACGATTACCGGTCCGCGCCGAGCTGGGAAAACATACTTTTGCTTCCAGCTCATTCAGAAACTTCTCCAACAGGGAATCTCATCCAACAATGTGCTCTATATTAACTTTGAAGATAACCGGCTGCTGGGAACAACCGCGCAAGACCTGGACAAATTGTATGAAACATTCTTAGAGCTTTCAGAAATAAATACAACACAAACAACCTATCTTTTTCTTGATGAGGTGCAAGCAGTCCAGAACTGGGATGCCTGGGTGAGAAAGATGTATGACCTGCATCGGAATATACGCCTTATTCTTACAGGCTCCAGCTCTACTTTGCTCAGTAGAGAAATATCGACAAAGTTGCGAGGACGAGTTCTTAACTGGGAAATTCCCCCTCTTCGCTTTAAAGAATTGGTGCAATGGAATAAGCTTTCTTATAATCTTAAAACCATTACCCAAAGTAAAGATAAAATAGCCCTTAAGAAATTATTTAACCAATATGTTACCCGAGGAGGATACCCCGTTCTCTATGCCCAAAAACAAGTTCCGGCAGAAATGCTCCTCCAAAATTATTATGAGTCCGTGATTTTTAAAGATGTAGTTGAAAGGCATAAGATAGAAGATGTCAGAAAGTTAAAGTCTTTGGCTCAGTTTCTGTTCCAGTCAGTGTCGAAAGAAGTATCGTACACTCAGCTTGCCAATAAACTAAGTTCCATTGGATTTGCCGTAAGCAAGAATACGGTAATAGAATACCTGCATCATTTTGAAGATGCGTACCTCTTTTTCCAGAATTTAAAGTATGAATATTCCATATCTAAACAAATGGGGGCGATTAAAAAGCTCTACTGCATTGATAACGGGTTATTAAATGCCGTAAGTTTCAAATTTTCTGAAGATCTGGGAAGAGCATTGGAGAACTTGGTGTTCATAGAATTGAGGCAGAGACATCAAACAGTCTATTATCACCGCCTTAAGCAGGAGTGTGATTTTATCATAGTTCATCAGAACAAGGTTGTTTCCGCAATTCAGGTTACTGCGGCTTTAGACGACCAGAATATGACCAGAGAAATAAAAGGGCTTCTGGAGGCCTTAGCAGAACATAATCTAAAAGAAGGAATAATCCTCACAGCAGATCAGGAAGAGAAAATAGTAGTAGAAGGTAAGGTGATTAAAGTGATTCCCATTTGGAAATGGTTGCTCACTTGAGTAGTTGGCGCATACCCGCTTTATATTCTGGCCACGCTTTTGTGGGGGCACATCGTATAGAAAAAAAATTCAACTACACCCACTCGTCTCTCCACATACCTCACACAACTGACAGGTGCCGTTTTGCCGCATCTGGGTAGCACCACAGCTACGGCACTTCGCTTTCTCGTCAACTAC
>MHFL01000042.1 GCA_001804165.1 Omnitrophica bacterium RIFCSPLOWO2_01_FULL_45_10
CTCATATTGATAAAAAAGAGGTCGATTATATCAATGCGCACGGAACCGGAACAAAACTTAATGATGAATCCGAAGCTAAAGCGATTGGCAAAATTTTTGGATTCGGAGAAAAAGGCCCTTATGTGAGCAGCACCAAATCAGAGACCGGTCACACCATTGGAGCGGCCGGCGCCATTGAAGCGATTTTAACCGTGATGACCATTCAAAACGGCATTATGCCGCCCAATATTAATTGTGATACATTAGATGAAAGTTGTAACATTAATGTGATTCAAAATTATGCGCTACAGAAACCAGTTCGATTTGCGCTTTCCAATTCATTCGGATTTGGTTCAAATAATTCGGTGCTGGTGTTTGGGGAGGTGTAACCATGCTTGTCCTATTGTGCTTGGGTGATTTGTTGCTATTGACTTTTGATGCGTGAACGGGTATCCTTACTTATGTAAGGAAGTAAGGAAGTAATACAGGGTACAAAGGAGACCAATCCATGACGATTATTGAAACCACCAAGGTAACTTCTAAAGGACAGGTGACCATTCCAGGTCCCGTCAGAAGAATCCTTCATTTAAAGGGAGGTTCTTCAGTGGCTTTTACGGTCACCCAGCACGGCATTGTGCTGGTGCCTTGTGAAATCACTGCCAGGTCACCTTACAGCCCAAAAGAATGGCGGAAAATTGAAAAATTGGCTTCTGAGGAAGGGAAGAGGTTTTCAAACCCGGAGGATGCCAAAAAGTATCTTGCCGGGCTATGAGATTTGAGTTTAAGCCTTCTTTTGAACGATCCATCAAGTCGCTTCCTTTATCGGAACAGACCGGCGTTAAAGAAGTGGCATTGAATTTGATTGACGTGCTTTCCCAGGAGAAACAGGTTCATCAAGGTTTGGGACTGAAGCGCCTGACGAGGGAGTTCTGGGAGGCGCGCAAAGGGATTAAAGCCAGAATTCTTTTCAGGTGGACGAGTGATTTGGTTGAGTTCGTTCTCGTTGGAAACCATGACGATGTCAGACGGTTCCTTAAAAATATCTGAGCGGCCATATGCGTTCGCCCAAAACCCGGTACCTGCGGAAATGTTCTGGGTATGTTCTGGGTATGTTGGCATAAAGATACATAACAGGAGGTTTTAAATGGTTTCGGATGAATATATTTTTGAAAAAGTTAAACAGATTCTATCAAAGACGTTTAAAATAGATAGTGTTTTAATTCGAGAAGATGCCAATCTTGTGGATGATTTGGGTTTAGATTCTATTGAATTGATGGATGCCATTGGCTTTGCAGAGGCACAGTTTAAAATTAAGCTTGTGAAAAATGGATTAGCAGATATTCAGGAGCCAATAATTACGGTTCGTGACTTAATAGCTTTAATTAGTCAAAAGATGAAAGAAACAGTAAAGCGTTAATTTTTATTATAAATCTAACCTACAAAGTACGGATATTTCAAAAAAGGAAAAAGGACGCAAATGGAAAACAAAGTTAATTCTACAGGAGAACAAGCTTGGAAACTAGAGGTGATTGAAAGAGTTCCTCATCATCCCGCTGATGATTATAAAGAAAGTTTTATTGAAAAACGTCGGCGATGGTTACTTGAAAAAGCTCAGGTAGAATGCCGTCATATTTCTAACTTCTCCTTTGACCCGGCAGAAGTTAAGGGGAACATAGAAAATTTTGTAGGAGTAGCTCAAGTACCAATTGGAATTGTTGGCCCAATAAAGCTTCAAGGCGAATATGCAAATGGCGTATTTTACGTTCCATTTGCCACTACGGAAGGAGCGATGGTTTCAACTTATCAGCGTGGTGCAATAGCAATGGCGAAATCAGGCGGAGCAAGAACGCTAATTCTTAAGGATGAACAGCATTTGGAACCTGTCTTCCTTTTAGAAAATTTGACGCAAGTAAGACCTTTCCTGAATTGGTTGGAAACACATTTTAAAGAGATCAAAGCTGAAGCCGACTCAACGACAGCTCATGGGAGGTTGTTAACAATCACGCCTTATGTTTTTGGTTCTAGAGTAGTTTTAGATTTTGCCTACCAAACAGAAGATGCAATGGGTGCTAATATGGTTAATATAGCAACAGAAAAGGTTTGCCATTTTATTGTAAAGAGGCAACCCATTAAGAACTTTTTGTTGCGTTCCAATCTGACTTCAGAAAAAAAAGCATCTGCTTATCACCTTTTATCCGCTTATGGGAAACAGGTAATTGCTGAAACAATTTTGCCGCACGAAATAGTCGAGCGTTACTTACATTCTACCCCAGAAAAAATTAGCAGTGCGTGGCGCTCATGGGCTATAGCCAGTCTCGGTTCTGGAGCAATTGGAATGAACGCACATTTTGCAAATGGTCTAGCCGCAATTTTTATTGCTTGCGGACAAGATGCTGCCCATGTTGCTAATGGCTGTGTTGGATTGATTATCTTCGAACAAACACCAACAGGTGATCTTTATGCTGCAGTAAAGCTTTCGAGCTTGTTAGTTGGAACCATAGGTGGTGGTACGGGTTTCGGTACGCAGCGCGAATGTTTAGAATTACTGGGTTGCTATGGTGTCGGTAAGGCTAAAAAATTCGCTGAGATCATTGCCGCAACCTTATTAGCAGGTGAAATTGGCATCTGTGCCGGCATTACTTCGGAGGAATTTCTCGATCCGCATAAACGTGCACGAGTTCACACAGTAGCAAGAGCATACGAAGATGCAAAGAAATAAGCAAATCAAAGTGAACATCTTCGGACTTTTTCATCATTAAGTAAGAGAATCGTTTCTAATGAATTTCTTCGCGTGGTGCGGTTTAGCGACCTTTATCAGTTCGACTTCCTTTGCTATTTTTACCCTTCTTAACGGAAAAAAATCCATACATAAAATATGGGTTATTTTCAATCTTGTCGTCGCCATTTGGGGATTTTGTGCATTTAAGTTTTCTACAGCCTTAACCCCAGAAGGCGCTTTTTTTTGGCTATACGTTGGCCATATAGGAGTTGTTCTAATTCCAGTATTGTACCTCCATTTCGTCCTTGAACTTCTTCAACTAAATAGACCTAAAACGCTGTTTGTTATCTATACTTTAGGATTGATCTTTTTTGTACTCAATTTATTGGACTTTGCTGGCATTACGAAATTATTTATTACAAATGTAACATTCGTATTCAATCAGTTTTATGTGGACCGTCCTCCAGGACCGACATATCCTTTTTTTGTCGCTTTCTTTTTCTATTTGGTCGGTTATGCTCATTGGGTTGCGGCATGTGAGGTAAAAAAAGCATACGGCTTGAAACGTGTGCAGATCAATTATTTCCTATGGGCTATGGCTCCTGCCTTTTATGGTGGAGGGACAGCTTTTATAATGGTTTTCGGAATTGATTTTTATCCCTTTCCACATATTACAGTACCTTTCTATCCGGTTGTTATGACTTATGCAATTTTACGTCATGGACTAATGGATATCGAAGTCATCATCAGAAAAACCCTTGTGTTTGCGGGGTTGGTTTTGATGGTGATGGCGATTGTCGGAACGGTCACTTCACTGACACAAAGCTATCTCGGCGAATTTCTTAATATTAGCCCCACCGTTTCAACGATCTTAAGCGTTTTGATCGCCATTTTGCTTTATGATCCGACAAGGAGATTGCTTGTTAATCTAACGGACAATTATCTGTTCCAAAAGAAATTCGATTACCAGAAACTTTTGAAAGACGCCTCCGAAGGCATTTCACAAATCAAAAGTCTCCATCATCTTTTGAGTCTCGTCACTCATTTCATCACGATGAGAATCAGGGTTAAAAGCGCAGCGGTGCTCATTTATGATACGAAGAATCATTATTACCGACTGGCTTATCTGAGGGGGTATCCGACAGTAGGGCAAAGGGCAGAGGGCGAAGGGCAAAGGGATGGAAAGACATTATGGCTTAAGGAAGGGCATGTGTTTCCGGCGCGCGATCCCTTAATTGAATATTTACAGGTCAAACGGCAAGCGATCGATTTAGAACGAATCAAAAATCGAACGGAACAAAAAAGCAAACAGCAGGATGGCGATTACGATTATCAAGCGATTAAGCAGAGAATGGAAGAGTTTCATACCCATTGTGCAGTTCCGAGCTTTTTAAGCGACCGGCTTTTGGGGATTTTACTTTTGGGTGAGAAAAAATCAGGCGACATTTATACGGAAGAAGATTTGAACGTGCTCTACACGATTGCCCAGGAGTCAGCGATTGCCATTGAAAATGCGCGCCTTTATGACGAAGCCATTGACAAAGCCCGCGAGCTTGAGCAAATCAACGTGGAGCTCAATAATGCCCAAACGAGAATGATGCGGGCGCTTAAAGAAGCGGAACTCGCCAATGAGAAACTTCAAATCACCCAGGCCTCATTGATTGTCGCCGAAAAAAGCGCCACGATGGTGGGGATGGCCAAGGCGATCGGCCATGAAGTGAATAACCCGCTTTCCATTATCATCGGCCGCGGCGAGGCGCTCCATAAATATGACGTTAAGAAACTCCGAACCATTCTGGAACGCGACGCCAAGAAACTTCCGCCGGAAGATTTAGACGAACTGGCCAAAATTGCGGCCAAACTGGACGATAATCTCGCCCGGATGATCCGCTCCGGAAACCGGATTGACGTGGCGGTTAAAACTTTGACCAATTTGCTTAAAGATACGAAGGGAGAAATGCATCCTTTGAGTTTGATCGTCCTTTGCCGCGAGGCCATTGAAGCCACTCGGTTTTCAACCTATGAGGAAAATATCAGAGGCTGCGAAATCAAGGAATCCATCGCTTCCAACATCGTGATCATGGGCAATCTCGAGCAATTGATTCAGGTGTTCGTCAATCTCATCAAAAATGCCTATGAAGCCATGGCAGGACAAAAAGACAGGCAGATTGAAATTCAGGGCGATGTCGATCCCGAAAATCCGAAAATGGTGCAGATTGATTTCATGGATAACGGCCGCGGAATTCCGCCGGAGATACTTCCCAAAATTTGGATGCAAGGATTCACGACAAAAGCGCGGAGAGACGATTCCATCGGCGCCGCGGGCCAAGGTCAAGGGCTTTTTGTTTGTAAGCACATGATCGAATCCATTCACAAGGGAACGATCACAGCCGAAAGCACGGTGGGGAAAGGAACCACTTTCATCATCCGCCTTCCCATCGCGGAGATAAAGGAATAAGAAGGTGG
>MHFL01000043.1:0-1205 GCA_001804165.1 Omnitrophica bacterium RIFCSPLOWO2_01_FULL_45_10
TCCCCGAATTTTACAGAGAAAATTCGGGGATTACGCCTTAAGGGCATCCTGCCGGTATCTGCCTACACAACACAAAATATTTTACTTCTTGTGTGGATGGAGATGGTCGTAGGGCAGGCTTAAGCCTGCCCTACGACCACAGATTGTAAACCCCGCGAGGCCTAAGGACGCACCGTCCGCCACAAAGATAGGCGGATCCGCCGAAGGCGGAAAGGCGACCGAGCGGCAGGACCCGTAAAAAATTCACATCCGAGCTGGACCCAAATTTTAGATTAAATTATGTTAGACACAAAGAAAAAATTGGCCGTTGCTTTCATATGGCACATGCACCAGCCCTTTTATAAGGACTCCTCAACAGGAAAATATCTCCTGCCATGGGTGCGCCTGCACGCCGTAAAGGACTATTTTCCCATGGCTTTAATCGCGGAAAATTTCGATAATTTGAAGATGACCTTCAATCTCGTCCCGTCGCTCATAGAGCAGATTCAAGACTATGTCGAGAAGGATTCGACCGACCGGATTCAGGAACTCACAATGATGAAGGCGACGTCTCTTTCCATGAACGAGAGATTAGAGATTCTGGATGATTTTTTCCGGGTGAATTTTAAGCGTTTCATCGAACCGAATCCAAGATATACGGAACTTTTAATCAAAAGAGGAGTGAGAGAGACATCGGCCAGGGCATTGAGAAACGCGATCGGAGATTTCGATGATCGGGATTTCCTGGACCTTCAAGTTTTATTTAACCTCTCATGGTTTCATTCAATATCGATAGATGAAGATATAAACCTGAAGGATTTGAAGGAAAAGGGGAACTCCTATACGGAAGAGGACAAAGAATACATAATGTCTAAACAGAAAGAGATAATGGGCCAGATAATCCCTCTGTATAAGCGGCTTCAGGATTCCGGGCGAATAGAACTAACGACCACGCCCTTTTATCATCCCATACTTCCGCTTCTCTGCGACACTTCCATAGCGAAGGTATCCTCTCCCAGCATGAAGTTACCGAGAGAAAAATTCTCACATTCCGAGGACGCCGCCTGGCAGATAGGAAGGGCCATAGAATATCATAAAGAGTTGTTCGGGCTCGCCCCTCTCGGGATGTGGCCGTCGGAACTATCCGTTTCAACCGAGGTCCTCGAGATAATGATGTCTAAGGGCGTGAAGTGGATCGCGGCTGATGAGGAGGTGCTTTTCAAGAC
>MHFL01000043.1:1215-4983 GCA_001804165.1 Omnitrophica bacterium RIFCSPLOWO2_01_FULL_45_10
CCGCATGGGAAAAAAATCCATAGGCCAGACGCCTTCGACAGGAGGCTGATATACGAGCCCTATAAATTTAAAAGATCCTCACGGCAGATCGCCTGTATATTCAGAGACAAGAACCTGTCTGACATGATAAGTTTTTCTTATAACTCCTGGGAGCAGGCGGCCGCGGCGGATGATCTTGTAGGACATTTTAAAAGGATCGCCGAGAACTTAAGGCGCGATGCCGATAAAGGGCTTGTCACAATCGCGATGGACGGAGAAAATGCGTGGGAATACTATGAAGACAACGGAAGAAGATTTTTTGAGGTTCTCTACTCAAATCTTGATAGATGCGATGATTTCTGCTCAACCACAATAAGCGAATACCTCGAATTAGAGCCGCCCAAAAAGTCGATAACCGATATCTTCCCCGGTTCCTGGATAAACCATAATTTCAACATTTGGATAGGGGAAGAGCAGGACAATGTATCGTGGGGATATCTCGAGAGAGTAAGAAGGGATCTGGTTAAATATGAGAAAGAGATTAAAAAGGCGGGAGGAGATGTCTCGCGTCTTAAGGAGGCATGGCGGCAGCTATATATAGCCGAGGGAAGCGATTGGAACTGGTGGTATAGCGGCAAGGCCCGGACCGGAAAGGACAGCCCTTTCGATAAACTCTATCGCCTTCACCTTAAAAATGTCTATAAATTTTTGGGCAGGCCTATTCCGGATTTTTTGAAGATTTCTATTGCATAAATTTATAAAACATGTATAATTTTGTCATGGATTGGATAACAGGAAAAGGGAGGTTGGCCATGGCAAGGACGTCTTTTAAGCTCGGGCGGTCTTCAAATCCGACGATGACGAATGACGACATTCGCAGGCTAGTCGAGAAGAAGGCCTTCGAACTCTACGAAAAGAGGGGCCGAAAAACCGGCCATTCGATGGATGACTGGTTAGAGGCGGAACGGATCGTAAAGTCAAAACTATCAAGGTAATTTTTTAATTATAAAAACCTAATTTTAGCAAGGCAGGGCAGGAGTGTGTGTAGCCGACCCTGCCTTTTTGTTTTGCCCTGCATATAATAATATGGTATACTAAGAAAAAATTTAACCCACATTTTGGGTTTAAGGGAGAGAATTACGATGATGGCGGATTTCTTATTATGTTTTATACCTATATTCGTGGCGATGGACGCGATAGGGGTCCTGCCCCTTTTTATCGGATTCACAGAACGTCTCACAAAGCATGAGAAGCGCAGGATCATAAGTCAATCCATTCTTACCGCCCTTCTAATCGGCATAGTATTCTTATTTTTAGGCAGGGGGATATTTAAGATTCTGGGTGTTTTGGTGGCGGATTTCAAGGTAGCTGGAGGAACGGTTCTTTTGGCCATATCCTTAAGGGATATCCTCGAGCCGGAAAGGTCGAGGAAGCTGCCTCTGGACACAATGGGCGCTGTCCCCATAGGCACGCCGCTTGTAACAGGGCCAGCTGTCCTAACCACCATAATTATGATGGTCGATTCCTATGGCATCTATTTGACCGTCTCTTCCTTTGTAATCAATCTTAGTATAGTCTGGATAATATTTATCTACGCGGGCCGCATAGCCGACTTTTTGGGAAAAGCCGGCTCCAAGGCCGTATCGAAGATAGCGAGTCTTCTATTAGCGGCGATAGCGGTCATGATGATAAGAAAGGGATTGATCGATACTGTGACATATTTTTTCAGTATAAATAGTTGAAAGCAACCTCTGAGAGGAAGGCAATCTTAAAGCATGCCATGGGTGATCGCTAAAGGCGGGCCGGTAATGATCCCCATAATTCTGGGATCGATACTCGGCCTCGCGATAATAATAGAGAAGTTGTGGACTCTTCTTTCTTTAAGACTCAACAGCCAGGACTTTACTTCCAAGGCGCTTGCCAAAGTAAGGGCCGGAAAATTTGATGATGCCACAGACATTTGTTCGCGGAATTTGAATAGTCCCATAGCGGTAACATTGAAGGCGGGGATAGAGAAGAGACATCTTTCGGTTCAGGAGATAGAGCGAATTCTCGAGCGCGTCGGGAACGGAGAGGTAAAAAAGTTAGAAAGATATATTGGCGGTCTTATCTCTATAATAGGGATAGAGCCGCTTTTAGGATTTTTAGGGACAATAACGGGGCTCATCAAGGCCTTCATGGCTTGGGAGAAAGCGGGCCCTAACATTACAGTGAGCGCTCTTGCCTCCGGAATCTATGAAGCGATGATAACGACGGCCGCCGGTTTATCCATAGCGGTGCCGTATTATCTAATCTGCAACTTCATAATCTCGCGCATCAAATATATAACATATGAGATTAATGATTCATCGATGCGGCTCGTGGAGACGCTGGCGGAAATTAAAACAGACGCACCCGAAGGACCTATGGAAAAAGGTGTCATTGCGAGCGAAGCGAAGCAATCTCGTTTTGAGATTGCTTCGGCCGCTCCGCGTCCTCGCAATGACAGCGCTGATGCCGTATGATAAATATAAAAACCAAGAACGATTATCTTGTGGCGCTGGAATCTGTCGCGATGACTGATATCGTGCTGAATATGTTCATTTTCTTCTTCATCTCGTTCAGTCTGCTCTACACATTCAACCCGGTAAGAATGTCGAAAATAGATGTCAGATTGCCGAAGGCCTCGAGCGCGATATCTCTGGAAGGCTCAAAACGTGAGATAATTCTATCGATTACGAAAAAGGGCGAATTCTTTATAGATGATGACAGAATAGTCAATAAGGAGTTAAAAAAAGAACTGCAGATTCGCTTGAAGGACAATCCATCGCTTGCGATACTTTTGAAAGTGGACAGCGCGTCAAAGTTCGATAGCGTAGTCAAGGCGCTGGACGTGATAAACGAATTGAATATTGATAAAGTTAGCGTCGCGGCGGTGAAGCGCCAGTAATATACTTCGTAAAGCGTAATAGTAAATTTAAAAACATCCATTGAATTTTTACGCATTACATATTACGCATTACGTATTACGAAACGAGGAGATATACTATGAATATAATGATCATCGGATGCGGAAGGGTCGGCTCGCAACTCGCGCTTATCCTTTCCCAGGAAGGCCATAACGTCACCATAATAGACAAAAAACCGGGGGCATTCGACAGACTAGGCGGAGCGTTCAACGGCGTCGCGGCCGCAGGCAACGGATTTGACGAGAATCTGCTCAAGGAACTCAAGATAGAGAAGCAGGATGCCTTTGTTTGCGTTACGAGCGGAGACAATACAAACTTGATGGCGAGTCAAATCGCTAAGAAGATATTTAAAGTGCCGCGTGTCATAGCCAGGGTCTACGATCCGAAGAGGGCGGATATATACAGGAAACTTGGGCTGGATATCATAAGCGGCACGGTCCTCGTCGCGGCTATGATCAGGGATAAAATAATCGAGAACCGTTTCACAGGTTATCTTGTCGAGACGGGCGAACTCGGAGTAATTGAAATCGAAGTCGGCGAGGAGTTGAGGGACAAAAGGACGAATGAACTCAACATGGCGGATGAATTTATGGTAGTTGTAGTGGAGAGAAAGAAAAAAGTGATAATACCTGAACCTGATTTTCGCTTGGAACTGAATGATAAAGTCATGGGTGTCGTTAGGACGTCGAGTTTGAAGAAGGTGAAAGAAAGGTTTAAACTGTAAGACTAGGAGACCATATGTATATCGTCATAATCGGTGCGGGGCGGGTCGGTTTTAATCTGGCGCAGAAGTTGATACAGGATAAACACACTGTGTGCATTATTGAGAAGGACAAGGAGC
>MHFL01000043.1:5034-9893 GCA_001804165.1 Omnitrophica bacterium RIFCSPLOWO2_01_FULL_45_10
AAGACGCTCAGGTGCGGCGCGCGGACGTGGTGGCCGCCGTAACCGCGGATGACGAGGATAATCTCGTAATATGTCAACTCGCGAAAGAGGTCTTCGGCGTTCGGCGGACTGTCGCGCGCGTCAACAATCCTAAGAATGAGCATATATTTTCAGAACTTGGCGTAGACGTCCCTGTGAACGCGACGACCATAATTGCCAAGATAATCGAGGAAGAGGCGTCCTTTGAAGATTTCATAAACCTTATGACGTTCAAACGCGGTAAGCTCGCTCTTGTGAGGGTTGACCTGACAGAGGATTCCCCCGTCATAAATAAGACTGTAAGAGATTTGCCGCTTCCTAAAAATTCCGTTCTCGTCTCAATAGTTCGCGGCGAAGATTTGATAATTCCTAAAGGCGATACCGTTTTAAAAAAAGGCGACGATTTGATCGCGTTAACACCGATCGAGAATGAACAGGTTCTATTGGACATTCTGGTCGGCAAGGTGGAAGGATGAAGTTAAATTTATATCTTAAAAGCATATTGAACGGCATATTAGGGATATCCGCGGAGATTCTCTTGACCTCGGCCTTTATAGTAACGGGATTTTTGGTCTGCTTTTTATGGTGGGCAATATTTAGGTGGTATTAAAATGATTTTAAAGCCCGATATAGAGGATTTTAAGATAGTAGGCCATTATTTGGGAAAGATCACGATCGGCATTGGAATATTGATGGTAATTCCCCTCGCGTTGGCATTCGTATATAGAGAGCAAATGCCGGCTGTAAATTTTATCCTAAGCATGTCTTTGACTATCCTCTTCGGCATTCTATTGACTATCACATGTTATACAAAAAAAGACCTCGCGTCCATGCACGCCATGGTCGTCGCCTCGATATCCTGGCTGATAGCGATGTTCGTATCCGCCATTCCATTATATTTAAGCGGTCATTATTCCTCTTATCTCGATGCTTGCTTTGAAACGATGAGCGGTTATGCCACTACTGGGCTCACGCTTGTCAACAATCTTGATCATATGGCCAATTCATATAATTTCTTTCGGCATCTGACGATGTTCATTGGCGGTCAGGGAATTGTTGTCATTGCCCTCACGTTTCTATTCAGGGGAACCGCCGGCGCTTTGAGAATATATGCGGGGGAGGCGCGAGATGAGAAGATAATGCCCAATGTCATTCAGACGGCGCGTTTCATCTGGCTCGTCAGCATCGTTTACCTCATTCTGGGTACAGGCGCCCTCTCCGTCTCCGGTATCATGGGTGGGCTTAAACCGTCCAAGGCGATATTCGATTCCGTCTGCATCTTCATAGCTGCTTGGGACACGGGAGGTTTCACCACGCAATCGCAAAACATGCTCTTCTATCACAATTTCCCGTTTGAAATCATCACCTCTTCTATAATGCTCCTCGGCGCAATCAATTTCGCGGTTCATTACGCGGTTTGGACGGGGAATAGAAGAGAACTTTTAAAAAATATCGAGATTATCACCCTTTTGATAAGTATAGCGGCAACGCTGTCTATAACTATATTGGGCCTTGTCGGAAGGAATGTCTATTTGGACGCGATTCCGTTCTTCAGAAAGATATTTTACCAATTGATATCCGCCCACACAGGGACAGGGTACTCAACTATATATGCGAGGCAATTCGTGAACGAGTGGGGCCAGTTCGGCATGCTCGGTATAACCTTGGCCATGGCTATCGGGGGCTCCATGTGTTCCACCACCGGCGCTATAAAAGTTTTGAGGATCGGCATCATCTATAAGGCGTTGAGGCAGGACATCAAGAAGTTGATGTTGCCTGAGACGGCTGTCCTGGTTCAGAAATTTCACCATATAAAGGATTTGATCCTCGAAGATAGACATGTCAGGGCATCAGCGCTGATTCTCCTTTCGTATGTGATGCTTTATCTCGCAGGAACTATCATGGGCATGTTTTGCGGCTACAGTTTAAGTGAAGCATCTTTCGAGTCAGTTTCCGCGGCCGCAAACGTAGGATTGTCATGCGGTATAACGTCTCCGAGCATGCCCACAGTGCTGAAGGTTACATATATAATCCAGATGTGGGCAGGGAGGCTCGAGTTCATTTCTATATTCGTTCTGGCCGGCATGGTGCTCGCGTCTATGAAGGGGAGAAAGTGAAAAAGGGTCAAGGGTCATGGGTCAAGGGTCATGGGAGTAGTGTAAAAATTATAATTTTTGTAACGTCAGTTTTTGTTTCTATCTTAACCCTTACCCCTTGCTACTCGACCCTCATATACGCCGAGACAGAGATAGTCTCGAGCGCCGAACTTATCGAGAACGCGGAAGCGCTGGATGGAAGCGCAGTCACGTATAAGGGTGAGGTTGTTGGCGCTATTCTGAATCGCGGAGAAAATTCATGGCTCAACGTTAATGACGGCTCCAATGCCGTAGGTATCTGGTGCGGAAGCTCGCAGCTGAATTCAATTAAATTTATAGGCGGTTATGAAATTAGAGGCGATATCGTGGAAGCGCAAGGCATATTCAGGCGCGCCTGCCCTATGCATGGCGGCGAACTTGACATTCATGCGGATAATATCGCGGTAATTGAATCGGGAGCTATTTTAAAAGAGCATATTGACAGAGAAAGATTATGGTTATCTATCGGGATATTCACCATGGGTCTAATAGTAACTCTCATATTTAGGAAACGGCTATAGAATGAACACCCTCAAAAATCAGAATAGGAAACCGGATGTCTTCGCTTTATTCTTACCTGAGATAAAAGAATTGATATCGAAAAGAAATTTTACCGAACTCAAGGACATCCTGCGCAAAATCAATTCCATGGATATAGCGGCGGGATGGTTCCATTTGAATCCTCAGGAACGATTGCTTGTCTTCAAGATTTTAGGGCAGAAAAAGGCGGTTGAAGTATTCGAGGACCTGCGATTTGAAGATCAACTCTATCTTTTAACGAATCTAAATTCGGATGAGATATCCAACGTATTGAATGAGATGGCGCCGGATGAAAGGTCAAAATTATTCAAGGACCTTCCGGATAAGAAAATGAGAAAGTTCCTTAATTTGTTAAAGGCGGAAGAGGCGAACAATGTAAAACGTCTGCTCACATATAAGGAGAATACGGCAGGCAGTCTAATGACTACAGATGTCGTCGAGATAAAAAAAGAGATGACCGCCAGAAAGGCGCTTTTGACATTGCAGGAAAATCTCACGATGGGATACACGAAAGATGTCTATTCGGCCTATGTTACCGATGACAATCACATGTTGATTGGAGCGATAAATCTTCAGACTTTATTGAAGGCGCCGCAGGACATGTTGATAAAGGATGTCCTCTCGAGTGCCGACGAGGTAAAGATCCCGATAGATTCGGACAAGAGAGAAATTGCCAATCATTTTTCTAAATACGATCTTCTGGATGCTCCGGTAGTGGATAAACAAGGAAGACTCCTGGGAGTAATTACCATTGATGACGTTGTAGATCTGATAGAGCGTCAGGCTACGCGCGATATCTATGAGGTGGGTAAGATGAGTTCCGGAGGCGGTGAGATAATAAATTATAAGACCGCGAGCGTTACAGAACTCATAAGAAGAAGGGCGGGGTGGCTGATAGCCCTTTTGATATTCGATTTTCTGACCGGCACGGTGCTAAAAAGTTTTGAGGCCACTCTTAGCGCAGTGGTAGCGCTTACGTTTTTTATACCGATGTTGTTGGATACGGGAGGGAATGCCGGGGCCCAAACATCCATCACAATCATAAGAGGGCTCGCGACGGGCGATGTCACATTTAAAAACGCATGGAAGGTCGCAAAATTAGAGCTCGTAACGGCGCTTTTAATGGCGGTAATTGTCGGAGGTGTGGCGCTTGGCAGGGCATTTCTTCTCCAAAAGGAGTTTTTCATATCGCTCGTAGTCGGGATTACGATGTGTCTAATAACGCTGGTTGCGATATCCACCGGCATAGCGCTTCCCTTGTTGTCTAAGAAGATGGGACTTGATCCAGCCGTTTTGGCGGGCCCGATAACAACAAGCGTAGTAGACGTTGTGGGTCTTATAATATATTTTAAGATTGCTCAACTCTTTGTTCCCGCGTTGAGGTTATAGGAAGGATTCTGAAAAATCGTCATTGCGAGGAGGATAGTGTAAGACTATATTCCGACGAAGCAATCTAAAAAGATTGCTTCGTCCGCCTTCGGCGGACTCGCAATGACAGTTAAGTATAACTAATATACGGAGGTTGATATGCCGTTTCGAGCTAAAGATTTCATGTCAAAGAAGATCAAGGCGGTCTTGCCTGACACTAACGTAAGAGACGCGATTAAGATATTGATTGACTCCGACGTTAGCGGCCTGCCCGTTATTGATTCGGAAGGCAACTTACTCGGGGTATTTACAGAGAGGGAGATATTGAAGGCCATACTTCCCGTATATGTCAAGAGTGTGGGGACATTCATTTACGGTGAAGAATCAAAATCCGCCATAAAAAAGACGGCCGCTTTGGACAATTTTCTGGTAAAGGACCTGATGCGCAAAGAAGTTACAACACTCGATGAGGAATCAGCGCTTTCAGAGGTTTCAAAGACGATGTTGATAAAGAGCGAGAGACGGATAATCATGATGAGAGAAAAGAAGCCCGTTGGTGTAATTACGCGGGCGGATGTTATCAAAGCCTTCGTCGAGGCCGCAGGCATATTATAATAGAGTCGACATGCTTAAAAAATTTATAATCCTAATAGTTATATCATTAGGACTTGGGGTCCTTGGACGGCATATCGGGTTGACCCAACAGCAGTCGTTGGCCATATCGATATTCTCGACCTCTGTTCTTGGCACGCTCTTCTTCTGGGATTTCCGATTGAGTTTCGCGTTTTTAGGCACATC
>MHFL01000043.1:9916-13798 GCA_001804165.1 Omnitrophica bacterium RIFCSPLOWO2_01_FULL_45_10
TAGATCTCGAGCACATCATAAAATTTTCGTCATTAGAAGTCATCCTTTTCCTCATCGGCATGATGGTCCTCATCGGCCTTTTAAAAAAGACCGGTTTCTTCGCCTGGCTCGTCAGCCTCGTTCTGAGGATCAGGAATTTAACCGCCAATAAGTTTCTCATCGCGATATCGATAATGTCGGCTTTGTTGGCATGCGCCGTTGATGAGGTTACCTCGATAATTTTTATAGTGGCCATCGTATTTGAGATATGCGACTATTTCGAAGTCGACCCCACGCCATTCCTGATAACAGCGGTTCTGGCCACAAATATCGGCTCAACCGGCACCGTCCTTGGCAATCCCATTGGCATACTGATAGCGTCTAAATCGGGCTTGACGTTCGAGGATTTTTTGACCAAAGCCTTTCCTATCATGCTGATGTGCCTCGCCGCTTTACTGGTTATTGTAAAATTATGGTATAAGAAGCCGTTACATAATCTGGACAGTAAAATGAAAGAACTTGGCGCGAATGAGATGCTGATAAAATTGATATCTGTGCCCCCTGACAGGGCTCTCAAGATAAACTTGGCCATATTCGGCGTGACCCTATTTTTTATATCGCTTCATCATCGGCTCGAAGTCATGCTCGGGCTGGAGCCCAACACCATTCTCTTGATCGTCCCCCTCATATCGAGCGGCCTTGTAATGATCTGGAAGTGGAAAGACGCCCGCGGGTTTATCGAGAAGGATGTGGAGTGGTGGACACTATTGTTTTTCCTCCTCCTCTTCGCTCAAGCAGGGACGCTAAAATATACCGGCGCGACAGACGTCCTGGCCAGCCACCTTATAAGGTTGACCAACTCCAGCGTTTCACTTTTAACATTCGTAATATTATGGATCGCCGCGCTCGGCTCAAGCGTTTTGGACAACGTCGTCCTGGTGGCCGCGCTCATCCCGGTCATTCAGAGTTTCAACGCCTTAAATATAAATACTCATACCCTGTGGTGGGCGCTTCTCTTCGGCGGATGTTTCGGCGGGAACATAACCCTCGTTGGGTCCACGGCCAATATAGTCGCATTTGGTATTCTGGAAAAGGAGAAGCATATCCGTATGACCTTTTTCAGATGGTTCTGGATCGGTTCGACAGTCGGCATGGTAACGACCTGTATCGCGTGGGCCGCGCTCACTTTTCTGCCGATATATAGATAAGAGGTAATCATGTTAAAGATCAGGCGCTATTTTCTTAGCGGGCTTTTAATCACGTTGCCGGTTTTTCTCAGTATTTATATTTTGTTCATCGGCTTTCGGTTCATAGACGGAATACTCGGGAAATTTATAAACGCGTATCTAAAGCATCATGTCGGTTTTGCTGTTCCGGGCCTGGGATTGATCCTTGGAATTTTCTCAATACTGTTCATAGGTTTCATCACGACGAATTTTCTGGGAAAGAAAATATTTCATATCCTCGAGCACTGGTTTTTGAAGTTCCCTATGATCAGGTTGATATACCTTCCCACAAAACAGATAATCCATTCTCTCATCTCGAACGAGCAGCAGGCGTTTAAGAAGGTCGTTTTGGTGGAATACCCTTCGGAAGGGATGTGGTCAGTGGGCTTCGTCACGAACGAGACCTTCAGAGAGGCAAGGGAAAAAACGGGCGAGGACCTCCTGCACGTCCTGATAGGTTCAACGCCCAGTCCGTTCAGCGGATATTTAGTGCTTATCCCTAAGAGAAAGGTGAAGTTCCTGGAGATGTCGATTGAAGACGCCATCAAGTTGATCGTCTCCGGCGGAATCGTCAAACCATAACGGGGCATAAATAAAAATGTTAGTGCTCGTCCTGCTCATATTCCTTTTATTCATAACGTTCCTCACGGCCGCTTCCGAGATATCCATAATCGCGGTAAATCGCCTTAAAATGAGACGCCTCGCCTCAGGCGGCTCCAGGACGGCTAAGATGGTATTGAAGATTCTGGAAACGCCGGAAAAGTTCTTCAGCACAATATTGGTTACCAACAACATCGTGAATACGCTCATCGCCTCCATTGTAACGATAATAGCGGTGTCCCTTATGGGAGAGAGTAGAGGCATAGTGGTCGCGACGATAGCGGTTTCAATCGTGATTATAATTTGCGAGGTGGTCGCGAAGACGTTCGCCGCTACGCACTCCGAGAAATTATCCTTAAATTTTGCCGTGCCTGTTAATACGCTCATCATCGTTTTTTCGCCCGTCATGAAAGTGTTGACAAAAGTGGTTAATGGAATAATGAGACTCGTCGGCACAAAGCCCGCCGCAAAACCGGGGCTCGTGACGGATGAAGAGATAAGGGCGCTCATCGAGATAGGGAAAGAGGAGGGCGTCCTTCATAAAGAAAAATATAGGATGTTGTCAAGGATCTTGGAATTCAGCGAAACGGTCGTCAAAAACGTCATGACGCCTAAGAAAGAGATAGTCTCGATCGATATCAACGCTAATTTTGTTGACATGCTGGATAAGGTCCTGGAATCCGGTTTCTCAAGACTGCCTGTTTATAAAGATAATCCTGACAATATCATCGGCATAATAAACATGAAGGATTTATTGGGCCTAACCTGTAACAGGGACCTCATTGTCCTTCAGGACATAGTCTATCCTGTCGCGTTTGTCTCCGATGCAAAGAAGGTGACCGAACTACTGAAGGAATTTCAGAAGGGCCACGCCCATCTTGCCATAGTGACGGATACAAAAGGGAACATCGAAGGGCTCGTTACTCTTGAAGACCTCCTGGAAGAGATAGTGGGCGAGATAGAGGACGAATTTGACGTTCGTTCAAAACAGCGCTAAATTTTATGAAATATTATCTGTTATTAGCGTCAACCGTCTCAATAGCGTTTTTGCATAGTCTCGCGCCCGACCATTGGATGCCGTTCGCCGTCATAGGAAAGGCCAAAAAGTGGTCGAGACCGAAATTGATCCTGATAACATTAATTTCCGGCATAGGCCATGTGGGCTCATCGATATTGCTCGGAAGCTTAGGTCTTTTTTTAGGGTTGGGCCTGTCAGGAATTAAGACGCTCGAATCGCGAAGGGGTGAGATAGCACTGTGGCTCCTAATAGGGTTTGGCATAGCATATACCATATGGGGATTGAAAAAGGCGGCCGGACATAAACATGAGCATAAACACATGGATGCGGAGACTGCCATTTCAAAGAGGGTTACATTATGGACGCTCTTCGCTATTTTTCTTCTCGGCCCCTGTGAACCTCTTGTGCCGTTAATATTCCTCGCCACAGAATACGGATGGATCGGGATATTCCTTACGAGCCTCACATTTTCTATTGTCACCATATTCATGATGCTCGCCCAAAGCCTCTTGGCTTATTACGGCATTCAACTTATTAAACATGACTTAGCGGAAAGGTATTCGCATGCCCTTGCCGGAATCATCATCGTGCTGACCGCTTGCTTTGTAATGCTTCTTGGAATTTAAATGCTCGTGAGCGTGAAAAGATACAGGATAGTTTACGAAGATGAATATATTATAGTTGTGGATAAGCCGCAAGGCATGCTCGTAATTCCTACGCCGAAAAGAGAAACGAACACCCTGACTCACCTTTTAAATCGTGACCTCGATGAACGAGGGATCGAAGTTAATGCCTACCCCTGTCACAGACTCGACCGCGAAACGTCCGGATTAATCATCTATTCCAAAGGCAAAAAGGTTCAAGGCCTTATGATGGACGAATTTAAGAATAGGAAGGTTAAAAAATTATATATCGCGTTCGTTCAAGGTAAAATCAAAAAAGATTTCGGCGAAGTGAGGATCCCTATCTACAATAGAAATAAGAATAGGTCGGAATTTGCCGCGACAAAATACAGGACCTTAAAGAGAACGAATGATTTCAGCGTGTTAGAAGTTGAAC
>MHFL01000044.1:0-2461 GCA_001804165.1 Omnitrophica bacterium RIFCSPLOWO2_01_FULL_45_10
TAGGAAGGGGTAAATCCCGGACGCATCCGCCAAGGCGGATCCGCCGATCTATGTGGCGGAAAAAAAGTAAAACCTTCGTTAGTCATACCATGGCTGATGAGGGGTTTTTATTTATAGGATTACGCGGCTCAAGGCGCGACGTTTGACAGAAAGGAGGGCGCCGGGGTTACGCGACGCCGGGTGAGCCGATAAAAAGTTTATTGACCATAAAACAGTTTAATTAGAAAGGGCACGGACATGGAAGGCGGGAACTTTTTGAAGAATTCGCAGATCATTATTTTAGGTATTTGTATCGCGGTTGCAACGATAGTATCAAGCGTTATCCTATCAGGCGGGTTTTTAAAGGTGATGAAATTCACGCAGGAGCATATAAACGTTACCGGCTCGGCTACCAAAGAGATAAAGAGCGACTACATAGTATGGAAAGGCACGTTCTACCGCAGGGACGCCATCCTGAAAACAGCGTATGAAAACCTGAGGGCTGACCTTGAAAAGGTAAAGCAGTATCTTGAGTTAAAAGGGGTCGACCAGAAGGAAGTGATAATATCCCAGGCCGCTACCACCACGCTTTACAAGAAGAATGAGAAGGGATATGACACCAACGACATACAGGGGTACAGGGTAAGTCAGGAAGTTGAGATAAGGTCAAAAGATGTTGAAAAAATAGCTAAAGTATCAAGAGAGTCCACAGAACTTATTGAGCAGGGAATCGAATTTGAGTCCCCGGCGCCGGAGTATTTCTACACCAAGCTGGACGAGCTCAAGATCGAGATGCTTGCCAGGGCCACGGAAAACGCCAAACAGCGGGCTGAGAGCATGGTAAAAGCCACCGGAAACAAGATCGGGTTCATGCGCTCTGCCAGGATGGGGGTATTCCAGATTACGCCCGTGACCTCTACCGACGTATCGGATTGGGGGATGAACGATACCACCTCGCTCGATAAGAAGGTGATGGCCGTGGTAACGGTAAGTTTTGCCATAGAATAAAAATATATTTGCATTTTTGGCGATTTTATGTTAACCTTCTATATATAGGTTAACAATTGTTAACCTATTGGGAATTGGTTAACAAAGAGGTGTTTTATGGGAGATTCTAAGTATCTGAGCATTCAAGAGTTGGCCGGGATCCTGGGTATAAGCAGGATCGCTGTGTACAAAAAGGTCAAGAGGGGCGATATAAAAGCCGTTAGGATCGGCAGAAGTTTTGCCATACCCAAAAAATATATAGACAGTATCCTGGGCAGGTCCCTTGGGGCGAAGGAAAAGGGCCGGATAGACGCCGCCGTAAAAAAGACGGTAAAAGAATACGGAGAGGTGCTAAGGCTTTTAGGCAAAGAGTAATGAAGATCATAACGATAAAAGAGGTTGAGTATACAGCGGTTCGGCTGGCGCAGGAACTGATGTCGTTTAATGAACCGATTCCGGAATTTTCCACGCGTTTCCCCAACATACTGGAAAGTTGTCTCGCGACGCCGTTCCAGAGCTTTTTTGGAAAATCACCCTATCCGGGCCTGGTATCAAAGGCCGGCATCCTGTTCTATCTCATGATAAAGAACCATCCGTTTCAGAACGGCAACAAACGGATAGCCATGACAACGCTGTTCGTTTTTCTGCACAAGAACAGAAAATGGCTATCGGTAGATACGCAGGAACTGTATAATTTCACGATGTGGATAGCCCAAAGCCCTCCGAAGGCCAAAGAGGAAGCCGTGAAGGCGACAGAAAAGTTTTTGAGGGCGCACGTGATTAATCTAACCTTTGATAGGAAATGATCAGACGAGGCATCATTGTTTTTTCAGTTCTCTTTTTTATTTTTTTGGGTTGTTATGTCTGCTGGCGGACGCATAACGGATCGACCGATTTTGACACATACTATTACGCGGCGAAAAGGATAACCGCGCATATCCCGCTTTATCAGGAAACCGCCGGCCTGAGCCCATACCTGTATCCTCCTATTTTTGCGTGCCTCATCATCCCGTTTACGGTATTCAGCCTGGAATCCGCATCGCTTATCTGGTATGTTTTGAACCTTGCCTTCTTTTTTCTGTCTTTTCTGGCCTGCCGCATCATCATCTTTGGGAACAAAGACATGAAGAACATATACCGGCCCTCTCCTCCCGTATTCAAGATTTTATTTTTCATTATAACCCTCATTCTTTTCCTGGATAATATATCGGTGCTCCAGACAAATATCATGGTCTTCTCGGCGGTCCTGGCAGGGCTTTATTTCTTCAGGCGGCATATGGATATATTCGCGGGCCTATTTTTGGCGCTGGCCATCTCCATTAAGCCGATCCCCATTCCGTTTCTTTTCTATTTTCTTATAAAGAGGGAATTCAGGGTCGCCGTCTTTATTGTTCTATGGGCGGTGATGTTTTCCATAGCGATTCCGGCCCTTAACATGGGGCCGAGCGAAGCGATAAACACTCTTGCACTATGGAATAAAGGCATGCTTGCCTCA